>NZ_JAGQBK010000010.1:0-89575 GCF_024345595.1 Synechococcus lacustris Maggiore-St4-Slac
CAACCCTTGGCCGCAAAACAACCGAGAGCGGCAATACCCCGAAAGGATAGTTTTTAAAGTTAATAGAATTTGAGTAAAAAGAACCACTGAAATCATAGCCCTGAGCTAATCGCTTATCCGCCAGAAGCTTTGGCGCGGCGTATAAAGGAGTAAAACTTGAATTCCAGGGCTCTACCATGTTTTCAAATTGCACCAGATCAATAATATTAGCCCCAGCAATCTGATCAGCTTCCTTTAGATTATCTTGGATAAACTGAGGATAAGTGAGTAGCATAGAGCCTTGAATATTATAGGTTTTATCCTTCACTGAAAAACCATAAACGTTATCTATCCACATGGAAACCTCAATCACTTCAGTACTTAAAGCCTGCTTCTGAGCTTTAACTTGCAGAGCAGGCCCAAACAGCCCTATCGCCAGCAAGGAAACTATAAATAGCTTAAAAAACCAGTGCCTAGACACAGAAGTAATGTTGGATATTATTAAGCAGCTTAATACATAAGATGCTTCGCGTACCCACCTGGTGCAACTCGCTAGATAATCAATGCGTTCTTGCCCTCTGCCTTGGCATAAGCGGCGGCGTCCTACTACCCCAATTAGCTCCATTTTTGGTTCCACTCGGCAACATCTTTCTGCGTGCATCTCAAGTTGTAGTGATGCCATTTCTCATTTGTGAGCTAGTTGCCTCTCTCGGATCGCTTTCAAATAAGGCGATTAGCAATCTATTTCGCGGTGGCTTATTAAGCTTGCTACTAATATGGGGAATGGGTGCAGCAATGGTGCTTTGGCTTCCGCAATACCTGCCAAATTCTCCTGCTTCTAATTTCTTTAATCCAAGTCAACTTAAACCACAAAATCCCACAGACCTGATCGCACTTTACATACCATTTAATATATTTTCAGCTTTAGCCTCAGATAATTTTCCCGGAGTTGTTCTTTATAGCGCAGTCCTTGGCATTATATTACAAAGACAATCTAATCGCACTAAAATTTTAGATCTATTAAACCCCTTAAGGGATCTATTTAAAGCAAGCATTAAACTTGTATCAAAGATTATACCTATTGGTATATTCGCCCTATGCTTTAATACTATTGCCACTAGCAACAGCGATCAGCTATTAAAGTTGCAAGGATTTGTATATTTATGTGCCATAGCTTTTTTGATAATCAGCTTTGCTTCATTAAGCTTAGCTACCTCCCTTACACCTTTCAGCCCTCAACAGCTCTGGAAAGCAACTAAAGGTCCATTTGCACTCACCGCTAGCAGCGGCAATCTACTTATAGCTTTGCCAATCCTTATAAGTAATCTAAATCAACTTCTACTTAGCACTAAAGCAAGCTCTGAAGAAAAAGAAAAAGAAATTGCAGCGATTATTTCAGTTGGTTTTACTTTACCAATGCTTGGTCAAATCGCAAGTTTGCTTTTCATTCCATTTGCGGGTTGGTATGTGAATCAACCATTGAACTTTTCCAAAACACTAACAGTTCTTGGAATCGCAATACCAAGTTTAGCCGGGGGACTTAAAACAGCTTTTCAGGCAGGCCTTTCAGAGGCGGGCTTACCTCTGAATCTAATGCAACTAATGTATATAAATTCTGAATGGCTATATAGGTTTGAAAAAGTGATTTCCCTTGAGGGATTATTACTAATGGCACTACTTACCTGCTGCTTCAGCATGGATAAACTGCGCTTAAAACCCTTACTACTTTCAATTGGACTGTTAGCCTGCATCGCAATAAGCAGCTTGCTTGGCAATGCATTGAAAACAGGACTGGGAAACATCATGATTAGCAAATACAACAACAATATCACCTTAATGAATCTAAAATCACTGATACCGGAACCAAGAGGATCTAAACTGTTAAAAACCTTGCCCGCAGCCAATTCAAATCTAGATGAAATTCGTGCCAGAGGCTTTCTGAGGGTGGGGTTAAATCGTAATTCAATGCCATGGGTATATCGCAATCGCGCAGGAGAATTAGTGGGATTTGACGTAGATTTAGTTAATTCATTAACTAAAAGTCTTAACTTGAAAGTTGCTTGGAAAGAAGGAAATCTTAATGATCTGGAAAAGCTAATAAATCAGCAACGCCTAGACATCGCCATTGGTGGAATAGATGCAAATCCTGACTATGCCTCTCAGTTCTCAATGAGCAAAGGCTATCTAAAGGTACACCTTGGGCTAGTAGTTTCTGATCAAATATTACCAAGGCTCCAGCAGATACAACAGCGACCTCTCGATCGCCATTTGGTAATTGCGATCAGCGATCCAGAATTAATTAACGAAGAAGTGCGCGATTACATCGCTAAAAACCTTGGCACCAGTGAGAAACCGATACAAGTTAAGTTAGCAGTTGTTTCAAATCAAGCTGAATTCTTTAGCAATTCCACCAACAGATATGATGCTTTGCTAACCAGCGCTGAGGGGGGGGCCACCTGGGCAGTATTGCATCCAAGCTATAGTTTATGGACTCCTTTTTACAATAAATTTTCCAGCGAACTTGTAATAATTTCAGCCAAGGAAAATCATACATTGACTGATTACATCAATGCATGGCTGGAGAAAACAACAGTTCAAGAACTTATAAGCAAACTATATAACCACTGGATTATTATTAAACAATCCAGTGGTTAATATCTAAGCTCCAAGGCTTTGGCAGCACTGGCTGAAAACTGCAGCGGGATCTGCAGCGGTTGTTATTGGTCTACCGATTACTAACTGGCTAGCGCCAGCGGCAAGGGCTTGGCCAGGGGTTAGCACCCGTTTTTGATCATTGCAATCGCTGCCATGGGGCCTAATGCCAGGGGTAACAAGGGCAAAAGGCTGGGGGTGGGCTGCCCGCAAACTTGCCACCTCGAGGGGTGAACAAACACAACCGGCAATACCTGCAGCGGTGGCCAACTGGGCAAGGCGATGCACATAACGATCGATCGGTTCGCTAATCGCCAACTGATCTGCAAAACAAGGGGGATCCCAACTCGTTAGCACCGTTACGGCTAGCAATTTGGGCAGTGGTAAACCAGCCGCAGTTGCCCCTTCAATCGCCCCCTCTTGGGCGGCCTGCAACCCCGCCAAGCCTGCTGCTGCATGAACAGTGATCAGGCCAGCACCAAAACTTGCCGCCTGGCGGCAAGCAGCGGCCATGGTGGCAGGAATATCGTGAAACTTCAGATCAAGGAACACCTCTAGGCCGAGGCGCCGCAATTCAGTTACCACCTCGGGGCCACCGGCCACAAATAACTCCAAACCCACCTTTACCCAGCGCAAATCTGGGATAGAGCGCACAAAAGCCAACGCCTGCTGCGGAGCCATGCCATCAAGGGCAACAACCAGCTGGTTGGAGGCTTTCATCAGGGTGTTCATAAAGCTTTTAAGCGCCGAAATATTTTTTTGCCCAACTGCAACACCTTGCCTTCTAGTTCAGTTGCAGTTTGGAATTCCTGGTTGGGATCACTCAATTTTTCACCATCCAACTTCACACCACCGCCTTGGATCTGCCGTTTTGCTTCACTGCTGCTGCAAATGCCCGCGGCGCTGAGCAGATAAAAGGCCTTGGCTGGAAAATTCACAGCCCCAAGTGAAACCTCAGGCACTTCAGCCGAGGCGGCAGCACCAGCCACCAAATTGGCGGCATCGGCTTGGGCTGCGGCAGCTGCCCGATCGCCATGGCGTAAGCGGGTTACCTCAAGGGCCATCGCCATTTGCCGCTCCCTGGGATTGCTGGGCAATGCCCCTAATTCGAGGTTGGTGAGCAAGGTGATGTATTGATCCACCAGCCCATCGGGCACCTTTTCCAGCTTGGAATACATCGATAGGGGGTCTTCCTTTAAACCAACAGTGTTACCGAGGCTTTTACTCATCTTTTGCACCCCATCAAGGCCGGGGAGGATCGGCATTAGCAGGCCAAATTGAGGTTTCATACCAAAATGACGCTGTAAATCCCTACCCATAGCCACATTAAATTTTTGATCCGTACCGCCAAGTTCCAAATCGGCTTTAATCGCCACTGAGTCGTAACCCTGGAGCAAAGGATATAAAAACTCATGTAATGAAATCGCCGTGCCACCGGCATAACGATTGGCAAATTCTTCCTTTGCAAGCATCTGACCAACGGTGCTTAACGCCAATAATTCAATCACTTTCGGTAGATTTAAATCCGTTAACCATTCACTGTTGCGGCGCACCTCAAGGCGATTGGGGGTGTGGAAATCCAAAAGTGAAAGGCTTGGATCTTGGCCTTGGCCCAATTGCTCCAAATAGGTGGTGGCATTGGCTTCCACCTCATCGCTGCTTAGTTGCACCCTGGTGGCACTTTTACCGCTGGGGTCGCCAATGCGAGCAGTGAAATCACCAATAATCAACACCGCCGTGTGGCCAGCATCTTGAAAAGCTCGCAATTTGCGAAACAGGATCGAATGGCCTAAATGAATTTCACTGCCGGTGGGATCAATACCTAATTTAATCCGTAAAGGTTTATTAGTTAGAGCGGTTTCAGCGTTATCAGGGAATAGATCAGCCACCCCGCGGCTAAACCAATCAAGGTTTTTATTTAAGCTCAAGATTCTGCCTCAAGCTGGGTTTTCATGCGCTCTAAGGTGAGATTCATCTGTTCAAACATCTGCTCTGGTGTAATGCCGAATTGACTCAACTGTGTGCGCAATTGTTCCACAGTGAGCTTGGCTTGAAAATCTTCAGATAGCTCAAAGCGTTTCATGAAAACGCGGTAGCGATCCATGAGTTCTTCCATGCGCTCGATAAAAAGCTTCTTGCCTTCACGGTCAAACTTTCCATACTCGCCTCCCAGCTGCATCAGCGACTGGTAATCGGCAAAAAGGCGCTTGGCCTCATCCTGCACGATGTCGGATTCAAAAAAGCCCATGGGCCGCCGGGGTAAGCCGCCATTCTGGGCGGCCTCCTCCCCCTGGCCAGGGCGGATGGCCGACCCGATACTGACCCCAGATTGATATTTCGCCAAACCACCTATGGCGCAAGGCCACTGGCTGGATCCCCTCGCCCGCCAGGTGTTGCGGGTTTTGAAGCAACCGCCAACTCAAACAAAAAAAACAGCAGCAACCCCCCTCAGGGTTTGGCAGATCGATGTGAACAGGGCCAGCCTCAACGATTGGCTCAAACTGCCCGGCTGCCAACAGGCTCAAGCTGAGTTGCTGTTGCGGCTCCAGAAGGGGGGAGTGCAGTTGAGCGGCCCCGCCGATCTGGCCCAACTGTTGGAGCTGCCGGCCGCCCAGCTAGAAGCCTGGAAACCCCATCTTTTGTTTCGTTGGTACAGCGAACCGCCAAGCCCCTTACCAGCAGCGATCAACCTCAATAGCGCCCCTAGCGCTCAACTAAAAAGCCTGGATGAACTCAACCCCGAACGTTGCAAACGCCTGTTGCGGGAGAGGGCACGCCGGCCATTTTGCGACCTGGCCGACCTCCAGGAGCGGCTTGGTTTACCGGCGTCTGTGGTGGAAGCCTTGATCGGCAGGGTGTGCTTTGGCCAAAGCAATGGCCCGGCCTTGCCAAGCACCAAGCCGTGAGCAAAGTTCATCAACCAAGCCTGTTCAAAGGGATTGCAGGCGGCAACACCGCAGCGGAATTGCAGCTGGGTCCAGATGCCCTACAAGCCTGGCAAGGGCGGGTGTTGCAATACCAACAACAGCAACGCAAACCCTGCCACCCGGGCCAGGGGCAATTATTTGCCATTCCTAGCGACCCCGCCATACCAACTGCGGCAGTGCCAGATCCCCTATCGCTGCCAGCCCAACATCTGCAGTTTTGGCGCTGGCCTGCCCCACCCCAGAGGGGTGCTGCCCTTTATTTCGTGTTCGATCACAGCCTTGGTGCTGGCAATGATCTGTTGCTCTACCTCGGTGAAACCTGCCAGGCGGATCGCCGCTGGAAAGGCGAGCACGATTGCAAGGCCTACCTGGCCGCCTACGGGGAGGGGTTGGTGCGTTGCGGCCAACTACCGCAACTAAGCATTCGTTTCTGGTGTGATGCCCCAAGCAACACCCGCGCCCGCCGCTTGTTGGAGCTTGAGCAAATCCAGTTGTGGCAACCACCATTCAATAAAGAATGCCGCCAACGCTGGCAAACACCATTTCAGAACAGCTAAACCGGCTTGCCCTAATCGCTCAGTACGATCGCGCCAACCGATAACCGCTAGCCCTATGGAATTCCGTTGCAGCAATCAACCCCTGGCGGATGGCGCCTGTGATGCCCTAGGCCTTGGTTTATTCAGCAACCATTGGCAGGAGCAATTAAAAAGCCTTGCCCCGGCCGTTGCCAGCACCGCCACTGCCCTCTTGCAGCAACGGGAGTTCAAAGCAAAACCCGGTGAATTGATCAGCCTCACCCTGCCCGGCGAGCACCCCGCCCTGTTGCTGGTTGCTGGCCTTGGTGAACCAGAAAATTTTGATGGCTTTGCCCTGCGAACCGCGGCAGCTCAATTGAGCAAGGCCAGCCTTGGCAGCGGCTGCAAGCAATTGGGCCTTGCCCTACCGCTTGAAGGCCTGGCCCCGTCAGAAGCAATCGCTGCCCTAGTGCAAGGTTCGCGCTTGGCTTTATTTAAAGATGAGCGCTTCCGCAGTGCACCCGAACCGCGCCAGGAGCCCGATGTTTGCTGGTTGTTGGGGGTTAACCCTGAGCAGCAAGGGGAACTAGAGCACCAGCAAGCAATTTGCGCAGGGGTTGAATTAGCCCGGGAATTGGTGGGGGGTCCACCCAATTTAGTGAATGCCTTAAGCCTGGAGGCCACTGCCCGCAGCCTGGCCCAGGAATTTGATTTGGAATTAACCGTGCTTGATGAGCAGGGTTGCCGCGAAAAAGGGATGGGTGCCTTCCTGGCGGTAGCTCAAGGGGCCTGCGTTCCCCCCCGCTTCATTCACCTTGTTATTCCCGCCCAGGGGCCTGCCTTGCGGCGGGTAGTGCTGATTGGCAAAGGGCTCAGCTTCGATTCCGGTGGCTACAACCTCAAAACCGGTGGCAGCCAGATTGAACTAATGAAATTTGATATGGGTGGCTGTGGCGCCGTTTTAGGCGCTGCCCGCAGCTTGGCCAGCCTGCGGCCTGAGGGGCTTGAGATCCATGTAATCAGTGCCACCACCGAAAACATGGTGAGCGCTGAGGCAATTCATCCGGGTGCAATTATCACCGCCTCCAATGGCAAAACAATTGAGATCAACAACACCGACGCTGAGGGCCGCCTCACCCTCGCCGATGCCTTGGTGTATGCCTCTGCCTTAAAGCCGGATGCAATTGTTGACCTCGCCACCCTCACTGGCGCCTGTGTGGTGGCCCTTGGCGATGAAATTGCTGGTTTGTGGAGTGCTAATGATCAATTGGCTGATCAACTAATCGAAGCTGGCCGGGCAGCGGGGGAACCCCTTTGGCGCATGCCATTGCAGAAGTCTTACAAAGATGGGCTAAAGAGTGGCCTGGCCGACATGAAAAACACCGGGCCACGGCCCGGCGGTGCCATCACCGCAGCATTATTTCTGCAGGAATTTGTTGATGGGCAGATTCCTTGGGCCCACCTCGACATTGCTGGGCCGGTTTGGAACGAAAAAGGGAAAGGGCCAGATCCCTCTGGTGCCACCGGTTTTGGCGTTCGGCTGTTAGTTAATTGGTGTAAAGCCATTGCGGCAGGGGCTAAGGAAGAGTTAAGCCTGGAATGAGGCAAGCAAAAATCAGCACGTGATTCAACAAAGCGGATTCCAACTCACCGGATCCGACAACACCTCCTTTTGGTTTGAAGCAACCGTTCAAGGCCAATGGGATGGGGAGCAGGGCAAGGCCTGGGAAACTGCCCTTGAGGAATGGCATCGTTTCAAAAGCCAGGCCGCCAAAATGCTTGAGCGGCATGTTTCAAATCAAGAGCTGCGGCTGCAGCTGGCGCGGCAATTGGCCGATGCCGCCTTCCCAACTGCAACCTTGAGTGTATAAACGTGGCCAACAGCAGGAACCGCAATTGGTTAAAACTCCCCACGGTTCCAGTGAAGTGGGCTTGGTATCTCAAGGCTCAATCAGGAATATTGCTGTTGCCAGTGGGTTTATGCCTCTTTGGAGAGGCCGTAATGAGGCGATCGGCTTACCCAGCCAAACCATGGTTTTGGCTGGGCACCTTGAGCTTGATCTGCATTAACGCCGGGGTGGGCCTAATGATTGAAAGTGGCCTATTCCGCGGCCATCCCCGCCGCTAATTCCCGCAGGCCACGAAATTGGGGTGATTGCAACTCGTGGATTTGCCAGCGGGCTCTGGCATCACAATCGGCAAGTAAGCGATCTAAATCGTCGGCAGCATGTTTGGGGCTCTCGTAGGGGCCCACATATCTGGTGGCCAAACCCTCTCGAATCAAAAGTAGATACATAACCAATTCCCTTCCACAGGGGAATTTAGCGGGGTTCGCCAGCCTTTAGCGGTAGTGATGACCACATCACCCCCTTGCGCGCTTTTTTACCCCACACCGCATCTAAGCGAGCATCCCTACCGCAACTCCAGCGGTAGAAGTTGTATTTCGCCTTGTTGAGATCGGCGTAATTCTGGTGGTAATCCTCCGCAGGCCAAAAGCGCTTGAGGGGTTCGATGGCAACCCGTAAAGGTTTAGGGGATTTCAACTCTGCTTTGGCGGCAGCTGCACTGGCTTCTGCCGTTGAACGCTGGCTGGCATCGGCAACAAAGATCACCGGTCGATAGGAATCGCCTCGATCACAAAATTGACCATTGCCATCGGTGGGGTCGACATTGCGCCAATAGGAACGCAACAGTGCGGCGTAGCTCAATTTTTCGGGATCAAAACGCACAGCTACGCTCTCCACATAGCCGGTGCCGCCAGCACTCACCTGCTTGTAGGTGGGGTTGGGCCTATCACCGCCGGAATAGCCGCTTTGCACATCCAGCACCCCGGGCAGCTTCTCCAGATCATGCTCTAAACACCAAAAGCAACCGCCAGCGAGAACAGCTTGATTGATGGGAGCTGCCTGCACCGGCTGGCTGATTAACAGCAAAAGCACCCCAAACCAACAACTAAGAGCTTTAAACACAAACCCCTTACGGTTTAACAACAGCATCAAGTATGAGGGCTGCAGCCCTTTGGGTTACACCCGGCTCACCCAGTAGCGCCCGCAAGCGGCCATAGCCGGCCAGCATTTCTTGGCGGGCCATCGGGTTTTGCAATAGGGGCAGGGCCTCTGCCACCAGTTGATCCACCTGGAGCTGCTCCTGCAAGAGCTCTGGCACCAAGCGCTCCCCAAGCACCAAATTCACAGGCGAGATGTGCTCCACCTGGAAGCGCAATAGGCGCCTCGCCATGAGGGCCGTAAGCCGGCTAACCCTGTAGCCCACCACTTGGGGTACCCCCCGCAGGGCTAATTCCAAATTGACGGTGCCCGATTTAGTTAGGGCCAAATCAGCTGCGGCACAGATAGTTGGCCTGAGGCGATCCCCCTGATCGGAATTAAGCACCGTTGCTTTTAAACCAACGCGATCGATCACATCGCGCAGGGGCTGCTCAAACCCAGGCTGGGCCGATGGGGCAATCACCTTCAGTTTGGGACAAATTTTTTGCAACCTGGCGGCCGCTTCGGCAAGGGGCGGCAGCAGCCAGCGCAATTCCTGTTTGCGCGAGGCCGGCAGCAGCAACAGCAGCGATTCGTCTTCGGCAATGGCTAGCTCCTGGCGGGCAGCGGCGCGGCTGGGCAGCTCGCCAAGGGTGTCTAGTAGGGGGTGGCCAACCCAATGCACCACAGCGCCTCGCTCCCGGTAGAAACGGGCCTCCTCAGGAAAAATCGCAAGGATCTGATCGCTGAACCCAATCAAACGGGTGGTACCCCCCTCCCCCATGCGAAATGCCCATTCCTGGGGGGCGATGTAATACAACACCGGTAGCTCCGGCCGCTCCCGCTTTACCCGACGCCCCAAGGGGGTGTTACCGCCCATGTAATCAATTAACACCACCCCATCAGGGGGATTGCTCGCCAACCATCTGCGGGCCTTGCCTTGCAGTTGAAGTGTGGGCAACACCAGGGGCAATGCCTCCCAGAGGCCAATGGCCCCAAGGGGTGTTGTGTTGGCCAACAGCTCAGCCCCGGCTGTTTGCATGCGCGGGCCCCCGAGGGCACTCACCCGCAGGGTTACACCCCGTTTCCTTGCTTCCTGGTGGAGGGCCTTAATCAACAAACTGCCCTGGAGATCCCCAGACACCTCTCCGGTGCTGATCAACAGATGGGTCACGGGCGCTGGGCCGGCAATGGCCCCCGGCGGCCAGCGCTGCAGCTGCTCTCTAAAAATGCCACCAGCTTTTCAGCAGCAGCTGAAAGCTGCTGCTGGCGCGCCTGTTCAAGGGCTTGGCTCAGGGAATATTCACTGCGGTAGATCAATTTCCACAGCAACTGCAATTCCTTCAGCACCGCCCCGTTATCGGCATCGGCAAGGCCACTGCGCCGCAGGCCAATCAAATTGAGGCCCCGCAAGCGGCCTGGATGGCCCTCAACGATGGCGTATGGGGGCACATCGCGGTCGATGCGACTCATGCCGCCCACCATCGCCAAACTGCCGATGTGTACAAATTGATGGATACCCAACACACCTCCGATCACAGCTCGGTCGTCGATATCCACATGGCCTGCCACCGCCACCCCATTGGCAATCACGATGCGATTGCCAAGCCGGCAGTTGTGACCGATATGGCTGTAGGCCATCAATAGGTTGTGGTTGCCAAGCACGGTGCGTTCACCGGAGGCCGTTGCCCTGTTGATGGTTACGTATTCACGAATGCGATTGCCATCGCCGATAACAACTTCAGTGTTGTCGCCGGCATATTTGAGGTCTTGGGGTTCAAGGCCAATGCAGGCGCCAGGGAAAATATGGTTGTCGCTACCAATGGTTACCTGGCCGTCGATAACCACATGGGGACCAATGCGGCTACCAGCGCCAATGCGCACCTGGGGGCCAATCACAGCAAATGGACCAACGCTTACACCTGCTGCAAGGCAGGCGCCTGGATCGACCAGAGCGGTGGGGTGAATCTGGGTTGCCAGGGTTGATGCCGCCATGGGTCAATCCACCAGTGAAAACATCAGTTCTCCGGAACACACCAAAGCACCATCAACGGTTACCTCGGCATGCACTTTGCCAAAACGCTTGCGTTTGAGGCTGAGCAACTCGCAGGTGATTAGCAACTGATCCCCCGGCACTACCGGACGGCGAAACCTTACGGCGTCGATACCTGCAAACACAAAAAGACCCTTGGGTAGATCTGGCATCTGGGTAACTATCAAACCACCAACCTGAGCCATCGCCTCAACGATCAAAACCCCTGGCATCAATGGGCGCCCAGGGAAATGGCCCTGAAATTGTGGCTCGTTGATAGTTACATTCTTTAAAGCCACTGCCCGTTTGCCAGGTTCATGCTCAAGCACCCGATCCACTAGGGCAAACGGATAGCGATGGGGCAGCAAATTGAGGATCTGTTCACTGCTGAGGCTGGTGGGATCAGTGCTGGTCATTCGGTCAATTTGAGGTGTAGGGCAGCGGCCAGCTGGGTGTGTAGGGCGTGGGAACCGCGATAGGCCATCACTTGGGCTTGGGGTAAACCAACCAAGGCCAAATCGCCAATTAGGTCTAAAAGTTTGTGCCTAACCGGTTCATCAACAAAGCGCAGGGGGGGATTAAGCCAGTTCTCACCATCACAAACCAAGGCATTATCCAGGGCGCCCCCCTTAATCAAGCCCGCTTTCAACAACATCTCCACCTGGTCGCGAAAACCAAAGGTGCGGGCCGGAGCGATCTGCTCCACAAAAGCAGCCGGGGTTAGCACTATCGAAAACAACTGTTTGCCGATGGCGGGGTGGGGAAATTCAATTGCAGCGCTCAGTAGCAATTCAGCACTTGGCAGGGCAGCAACAAAACCCTGGCCCTGCTGAAGGGTGATCGGCTCAGCCAGCCCAGGCAGGGGTGGCCTGGGGCCCAAATCAGTTGGCAGCGCCTCTGCAATGGCCTCAACCCATGGCAAGGCAGATCCATCGAGCAGGGGCACCTCCTCGGCATCGAGCCAAATTTCCGCCTGGGTGATACCAGTGCCCGCCAAAGCTGCCAGCAGATGCTCCACCGTTGCCAGGTGGCGATCGCCAAGGCGCAAGGAGGTGCAAAGGCGCGTGTCTTGCACAAGGCTGGGGTTTAGCAATTGCGCTGGATCATTGGGCCGATCCAGCCAGCCCACCCGCAAACCAGGCGCTGCACCTGGTTGCAAGCGCAAGGTGCAATTAGCGCCGGAATGCAAGCCGATGCCACTGCGCTCAACCGCATTCCGCAGGCCCCAGCAACGGTTGTAGTTAGTTGGCCACTGCACCTTTAGAACTTAAAGCCAACGCCAACATTGAAGCGCCAATTACCGGTTAGATCCTGGCTTGCCACCTCAAGGCGCAGGGGGCCCACCGGAGTGGTAACAATCACACCGGTACCAATGGAGAAACCCTGGCCGGTTTTAAGCAATAGGCCGCCCGGATTACCTGGCACTTGGTTCTGGCTGCCGAGGGTGGAGCCGGCATCGATAAAGAACTCACCACTAATGATTTTAAAAATCGGAAAGCGGTATTCAATTGTTCCTTCGATGTAACTGCGACCCACACCCAAGTCGCAGTCGTAATAACCACGCACTGAGTTGCTACCGCCCAAACAAAATGCTTCATAGGGGGGGAGACTGCCGGTTACATTGCCAGCGGATAACTGGAAAGCAATCGACTGGGAGCAATCTTCTGGCTCACCTTTCTTAGGCCTGCAACCTTTATATAGTTTGAGATAGTTAACGGGTATAAAATGGGTGGCGGAAGCCCGCTGACGGTTGAAGGTGGGGGAATTTTCACCAACACTTAAATACTGTTCAGTGCTTGCGGTGAAAAATGTACCGGAACGGGGATTCTTATTATCATTTAGGGTGTTATAAGAAACCGCAAATCTCCCCCCCACCAGTTGGTTTTTACTGGCGCAATTGAAACCAAGGCAAATGATTTCATCCGTATCGGCATAGATATCACCGTTGTTAGTGAATGGAGCGGCACCATATTTACGCTGGGTGCTGAATCCATTCATTGTTGTTACCTCCTGACCACTTAAACCAAATATCATCGTCCATAAATTGCGCCTATAGGGATCACCACCCCGCAAGGGGCGCACATACTGGAGGTTTGCACCGGTGCGTTGAACCCTAACCAAATCTCCTTCCGCTTCATAGAAGTTGTAACCATTGAAGTAACCAAATGCCGCAGCAGCAGTGCTATCAAAACCGATATCTTCTACATTAAGAACTAAATTATCAGGGCGACCAAAAGCGCGATTCAAATAAATAGCTTGGGCAAGGTTAACCGAAGTGGCCGGTGGTTCATAAAAGCCGCTTATGGTGCGGATAGCGCCATTATTTTGGCTTTGAAATGCTTGTGGTATCTCCCTACTTAAGAAACCCTTTAAGCGCAAACTACTGCGGTTTGGATCATCCTTTAGCCAGGGAATCTCAAAGCTTAAATCCGCCAAAGCGCCATACTGGCCATAGGTAAAGTTCAAACCTAAGTTCCAAGCATTACCCCAAAGATTATTTTCCTGTAGCTGGATTTGGCCAAACAAACCCTGGTTTTGGCTAAAGCCAACACCGCCGGAAAGGGAGCCGGTTGATTGTTCGGTAACACCCAAAACAATTGAAACCTCCCCTGGCTTGCTGGGGTTTGGCTTGAGCGTTACCTTCACATCGGAAAATAAACCGGTGGCATAAAGGCGTTTGATATCGCCTTCTAACTGGCGGCGATTAAACAACTTGCCGGGCCTGAGGGATATTTCTCGGCTCACTACCCAGGGCTTGGATTTGCCCTTAATCGGCTTGCCTTTTTCATCGGTTGCATCACCATTTGCATTAAGGAATTGCACCTCAATGGCCTCTACGGTGCCCTCTCGCACCGAAAGCTCCACCACCCCTTCTGGGCTAACCCTGGTGGGACCGCTGATGCGGGCTAAGGAATATCCCTGCTCGGCGTACCACTTCTGCAACTCCACCATGCGGCGGTCGAGGCTTTTTAGGTTCAGGGTGCGGCCGTAATCAGAGGCAAAAACATCATTTATGCGCTCTTTTGGCAAAAGCGCCTTGGGGTTATTGAGTACAACCTCCTTCAGCACTGGATTTGGGGTTACGTTCACCACAAGGCGAACCCCTAGGGGGCCGTCTGTGGGTTGAATACGAACATCGCTAAACCAGCCTGTGGCGTAGATAGCTGCTAAATCTGTTTTAAGGGCGCTGCGGCTGGTGCTTATGCCTGGCCGCACCGTTAGGGAGTCGTATACAGCCCGCTCTAATCGTTCCTTATCGGGATGATCTTCAAGGCCAACAACTGCCACTTCGCTAATTAAAACCTTTGCTTCTCTTGCACTGTTGGCTTCGCTCGCGCTGTTGGAATCGAGTTGTTCCGATGCAGGGATAGCTCCCTTGGTCTGGGCTTGAGCTGGGTTAAAGCTTCCGATTGCAATTAAACCCGCCCCTAGCAATGGAGCTGAAAAACCGCCTAACAACAGGGCCTTCCATAGGCGGGCTGAAATCAGCTGGGAACTACCTATGCCCGAACTACCTATGGCCATGGTGAAGTTACACAAGCGGCAATCTCACCGCATATGCGGGGAACTTACCGGTAATGCCTAGGGGTTGGCCCTAACCCTTGGACCCGTTTGAGTACCTCCCCATAGGCCTCCACAACTCCGCCTAGATCCCTGCGAAAACGATCTTTGTCCAAAATGCGCCCCTCCTTTTCAGCAATTGCCCGCTGATCCCAAAGCCTGCAGGTGTCTGGGCTGATCTCATCGGCAAGCAACATGGTG
Organism: Synechococcus lacustris Maggiore-St4-Slac; assembly: GCF_024345595.1. Classification (NCBI taxonomy): domain Bacteria; kingdom Bacillati; phylum Cyanobacteriota; class Cyanophyceae; order Synechococcales; family Synechococcaceae; genus Synechococcus; species Synechococcus lacustris. The sequence continues at coordinate 14,852 of NZ_JAGQBK010000010.1, forward strand.
CCCCCAGGTTTGCGACCAAATTCCAGCTTGAAATCCACCAAAGTGATCTCGATGGCAGCTAACAACCCCTGCAAAACAGCATTCACCTGGCGGCTAAGCGCTTCCAACTGAAGCCGCTCCCCTGGGCTAACAAGCCGTAAAAGCTCAAGGCGAGCCTCCGTGAGCAAGGGATCGCCCAGCTGATCATCTTTGTAATAGAGATCCAAAAGTGGGGGCTCCAATGGCGTATCAGGCGCTATTGGCATTTGTTTGCATAGGGATCCCGCCGCTAAGTTGCGCAACACCACCTCTAGGGGAACGATCTTCACCTCCTGCACCACCATCCAGCCGGGCTCAAGGCAGCCCAGGTAGTGGCTGCAAACCCCACGGGTTTCAAGCGCCTCAAACAACCTGGCGGATATTTCCCAATTCAGCAGGCCTTTGCCCCCCAGCTGGGCTTTTTTCTGGGCGTTAAATGCAGTGGCATCATCTTTGAATTGCACTGCCACCACCCCTTCACGGTTGGTGCGAAACACTTTTTTTGCTTTGCCTTCATGGAGCAAGGCCCCGATCTCAAGGTTTGTCATGGGCGCAGCGGGGAGCGAACTGGTTGATCAAGCAATTGCGCTAAGCGATAACGCACAAGTTCCAGTTCTAGGGCCCCATCTTTCGTTCTAAAGGCCAAATCCTGCAAAGTAGGCACCACTCCAGAAGCAGAATCACTGCGATATTCCCTCCATAGGCGGCTCAACTTGATGGCCTCCAACTGGGGTGCGGTGATCGGTGCCCGCGGTTGCCAGCGGGGACCCGTGATTGTTTCTTGCTGCAATTGATCCTCCAACAAAAGCCGGCGAGCATTTAAATTGCGCGACTCTTCAAAACGGCTGCGCAAGCGCAATTTATCCTCCTGTTCATGCAATTTATTCAGGCTAAGCAAACCTTTTTCCGAGCGGCCAAAGGCCATTAGCGTTCGAATATTTGAACCACGGGGATCCAATTGCCGCTCCAAGAAAAGCAACCGCTCTTCCCGTTGCAATGCCTCTGGATTGAGCTTGCCACTGGCTAGGTCTTGGCTTAGTTCCAGATTTAATTGCTCCCGTTCTTGCAACTGCTGCACCAATTGGCCGAAAAGACTTAGGCCCTGTTCTTTTTCCTTTTCCGTAATCGCTAGGGATGCCAAGGCATCTGTCAATTCTTTACTCACCTTGCTGCGCCGCCGATCCCCCAGCTGCCTTGGCAGAAGCCCAAATTGCGCTGGTGCAAGTTTCCAGCTTTGGTTTCCAGCCACCAACTGGCCGGCTGTTGCTAAGCGCAGCCGTTGCAAATCCTCAAGTAGGGCTGGCAGTGAAAACAAGCCTGGGTAGGGATCAAAACCCAGCCGTTGTTCAAAGCGTTGTTCAAGTTTTTCCTCTTGGCGTAAACGTTCCAATTCAGCTTGTTCCCGCAATGGGGTGAATGCTTCCCAAGCACTACCCCCCAGGGGGGGATCGGCAAGCAACTCACGCTGGCGCCTATCTATGGCATCCAATTCCCGCAGTGGATTGCCAGCGCTGCTTTGTAACGCCTGGCGATTCACCCGATCCAGCAGCCAAGGATCATCAGCCTGGCGGGCTTGGTTTTCTTGATCCGCCAACACATCCAGCAACCGCTCGCGATGGTTGATCTGCTGAGCCAACCGTTTAGCCAGTTCAAGCCGAGCAAACGGAACAGCTTGATTTGCAGCTGAAACCGGCTCTGTGTTTAAAGCCAAAAGGGCCGACAGCAGTGCCCCCTTACTCAATTCCAATGGTTCTTGGCGGCTGAGCAGCCGCTGGGCCAAGGGCGGGTTGCTGCTGCCATCAGCTATGCGTGCCACTAGGGCCTGCCTCACCCCCATGGCATCTTCCAAGCGACGGGCCAGGCGTTCCTGGCGGTTGGTGGTTTGAGCCGCAGCAGCACTATTGCCGCTTGCCAATTGCAAAGCCCTCTGCTGCATCAGCAATTCAGCACTCACGCCCCATGCCTCAGCGAGGGCCGATTGGTTCAGGGCACTTGGTATCAAACTTTCAGCCCGCTCCGCTTCGCCGCCCTTAACAAGCAGGCGCACTGCATCAAGCTTGCGGCCAGCACTAACCGCTGGGGAGGGATCGGGCTCCATAAGGAGGCCAACAGCTTCAGGTAAGGCGTCTATGGCTTCCAATTGCAATACCTGCTGTTCAAGCCCAGAGCGCTGGCTTTGAGCTAGGGGCAATAGCTGGCCGGCAAGAACCTGGGGGTTCCCTTTGGAAAAACGCCTTAAGGCAAGTGCCGCCCTGCGATGGTTCAAGGCAGCGTTAGCGGCTTGCCATTGCAGCAATAGCCATTGCTCCCTTGGTTTGCCCACGGCTGGGCTAACGCGATTGAGCACCTGCAGTGCTGCCTCCGGCGCTTTGCAGGCCAGCAGTGCTTTGGCATCAGCTAACACCACTGCCAATGAATGATCATCGGCGTTGATTTCCAGCAAACGCGGCCGCAATAAACGCAAACGCTCATCAAGGCCCAGGGCTAGCGCTTCCCCACAGCCCTCCTGGAGTTGCTGGCGATCGCCTTTTTGCAACAGCAACTCAAATTCCTCCACCGAGCTGGCACCAGGGGGGAGAGGGGGGGCAGGCCTGGGAGCTTTTGCCAGCAGACCACCTGCCAACACCCAAGGGACCACAGCCGCGGTAATAGTGAGGAGCAATGGCTAGATGGAGCTCCGGGCAAGTATGGCTGTGGCGCGAATTTTGGTGGTGGGCTCCGGCGGTAGGGAAAACGCCCTGGCTTGGGCTTTAAGCCGCTCGAAAGGGAATCCCCAGGTGTGGCTTGCCCCTGGCAATGGCGCCAGCAACTGGATTTCTGGGTGTGAAACGCTTCAGATCGCCGCAACAAATGCAAGTGGCCTTATCGCTGCCTGCGCCACTCATCAAATCGAATTGGTATTGATCGGCCCAGAGGGGCCATTGGCCGCTGGCCTTGCCGATGAGTTGCGAGCAGCCGGGATAGCCGTGTTTGGCCCAGGGGCAGACGGTGCTCAATTAGAGGCAAGCAAACAATGGGCCAAACAACTAATGAAGGAGGCGGGTATTCCCACTGCCGATTTCTGGGTGGTGAATAGCGCCGAGGAAGGCTGCCAAATCACAAGGCAACTCAACCGCCCCCTTGTGGTGAAAGCCGATGGACTGGCAGCAGGTAAAGGTGTAACCGTTGCAAATAGTGTGGCCGAAACGATTGCAGCAATTGAAGCTTGCTTCTCAGGCCGTTTTGGTGCCGCCGGCGATCGGGTGGTTTTAGAGGAAAGTTTGAGCGGTCCAGAGGTGTCGGTATTTGCCCTCACCGATGGCAAGCAGCTGTTGCTTTTGCCCCCAGCCCAAGACCACAAACGTATTGGTGAAGGAGACATTGGAGCAAACACCGGCGGCATGGGTGCCTATGCCCCTGCCCCTTTATTAGATGCAGCTGGCCTAGAGCAAGTGCGTGAACTGGTGCTGGAGCCGGTTTTAGCTGCTTTGCGCCAGCGCGGCATCAGCTATCGGGGGGTGCTCTATGCGGGCCTGATGCTCACGGCCACAGGCATCAAAGTGATCGAATTCAATTGCCGCTTTGGTGATCCTGAATGCCAAACGCTGATGCCTTTGCTTGAAGGCGATCTAGCTGGGGTTCTGCTGGCCTGCGCCGAAGGCCGGCTTGAAAGCGCCCCAGAATTAACCGTTAAATCCCTCTGCAGCGCCTGTGTGGTGGCTGCCGCCGCAAATTATCCAGAGGAACCACGCTTGGGTGATCCCATCATTGATTCCCAGCAAGAGGGCCCTAACCCTGGCAACCAAAACAGCCAACTGTTCTATGCCGGAGTGCAGGCCAGCAGCTCTGGCCCATTGCTAACGAGTGGCGGCCGGGTGCTGGCGGCCGTGGCCCAAGCTGCTGATTTCGATGCTGCTTTTAAAGCTGCCTATGAACGGCTAAGCCAAGTGCAGTTTTCTGGCATGCAGGTGCGGGCCGACATCGGCCATCAGGTGAGGCAGAACTACCGATAGCCACAACTAACTAGGCTTAAGCCCTTCAATACTTAGTCCCCTGACCAGCACCGCCCGCCCAAGTTTGCTGGAAGCAATCGCCAGATGGTGGCAAGAATTCAGCCTGCAAACCAAATTATTGGCGGTGGCCACCCTAGTGGTGAGCCTCTTGATGACAGGTCTTACCTTTTTCTCCCTCAATGGCATCCAAAAGGAAGCCCGCATGGGCGACACGCGCTATGCCAGAGACCTTGGCTTGCTGCTAGCCAGCAATGTGGTGCCGTTGGCAGCGGAGGGGCACGACAGGGAATTAGCACGGGTAACTGAGGAGTTTTGGCGCACAAGCCGCAGCCTCAGATACATCTTTTATGCCGATCCTGAAGGGGTTATCTATCTGGGAATTCCCGTTAGCAAAGTTGATGGTGGCAATGATTTATTGCTAAGCCGCAGGCTTGAGCTACCCGCTGATTTACAGCAAAGGCCTCAGAACCCCTTAATTCGCCAACACCTAACCCCAGATGGTTTGGTAACCGATGTGTTTGTGCCGATGCTGGCTGGCGAACGCTACTTGGGGGTAATGGCCCTTGGCGTAAACCCAAATGAAGCGGTGCTTGCCAGCGCTGCCCTCACAAGGGATGTAACGGTGGCGGTTTTTGTTTCTATTTGGGTGTTGGTGATTCTTGGCGCAGTATTTAATGCCCTCACGATTACCCGGCCTGTTAAGGAGCTTTTAAAAGGGGTTAGGGCTGTGGCAGAGGGTGATTTCGGCACCCGCATCGCCTTACCCATGGGTGGAGAGCTGGGGGAGCTATTGAATGGCTTCAACAACATGGCCACCCGGCTGCAGGCCTACGACGCCGCCAATATTGAAGAGTTAACAGCGGCCCAGGTAAAACAACAATCCCTAATTGCAACGATGGCCGATGGGGCATTGCTACTTGATAAGGAGGGAAATGTGGTGCTCTCAAATCCCACAGCCCGCCGTTTATTTCGCTGGGAGGGCAGAAATCTAGAAAACGTTGATTTATTAAAATTACTTCCAGATAGCCTGGCGATGGAATTACAAGAACCGCTTGAGCAGATGCTTAGCGGTAAAAGAGATAACGCTGAATTGCGTTGCGCCATGGGTGAACCGGCGCGCACCCTGCGGCTCGTACTCCAGGCGGTACGCGATGGCAGCGGCGAATCATTAAAAGGCATCGCAGTTACCGTGCAAGACCTCACAAGGGAGGTGGAATTAAATGCAGCCCAAAGTCGCTTTATAAGCAACGTATCCCATGAATTACGCACACCCCTATTTAATATAAAAAGCTACGTTGAAACCCTCCACGATATGTGGGATCAACTAAATGATGATCAACGCCAGGAGTTTCTATTCACTGCAAATGCGGAAACCGATCGCCTAACAAGGCTGGTAAACGATGTGCTTGATCTCTCAAGGCTTGAATCCGATCGGGTTTGGTCTTTTGAACCAATGGAATTAGATACAGCGATTGAACAAACCCTGCGCAGCTATCGCCTCAATGCCCAAGATAAAGGTGTGAGCTTGGAACTTGATCTATCCGCTGACCTGCCAAGGGTGAGGGGAAACTACGACATGATGCTGCAGGTTTTTGATAATTTGGTTGGCAACGCGCTTAAATTCACACCCCCGGGCGGAATGGTGCAACTAAGGGCTTACCCATGGCCCGATACCTGCCCGGTGCAGCAATCCGACAACAGCTCTCCCCTACCTCGCATCAGGGTAGAAATTGCAGACAGTGGTAGCGGCATCGGCGAAGATGATTGCCGCCAGGTATTTGAACGCTTCTTCCGGGTTGAAAACGCTGTGCACACCGAAGCTGGCACCGGCCTCGGCCTATCAATTGTGCGGGGAATTCTCGATAAACACGGCACCCAAGCAAGAATAGTTAGTGAATTGGGCACAGGCACAACATTCTGGTTTGAGCTACCCCTTGAGCAATCGGACGGCGACGAAGTAATGCTATCAAAAACAAGCAATAATTAAGTAGTAATCAAAGGCTTTCATTGTCAACCCCACGGGCAATGCGGGCCAATTCGCTGCGCTCATCCGTTGTAATTCGATGGGGAACACCACTAATTATTCTTTCAAAATTGGCAAAGGAATCTTTAATCTCAGGGCCATTTCCTGTGATTACGAATTCACGTATTGCCTTGTCGTGCCAGGAACCACGCATTTTAAACACGTTTAACGCCCGAGACATCTCACCGCGAATTTCCACATATTGGAGGAGAAGTATGGTGTCTGTGATTGTAGAAATATGGGAATCTGTAATCGAATGACTCCCCATAAATTCTTCGGATGTATTTGTGAAGAAGCCCGCAATCTCCTCCTGTTTTGCATAACCGGTAACCCCGATTACAAACTGACGGAATGCATTGTGGCTAATGCCACGGGCCAAGGCAGAGAGGGAATCAATCGCCATTCGAGATGGCTTGAATTGACTAATTTCAGTTTTTATGATTTGCAAATGATCTTCCAAACCAGTGGATTCTGGGTAGGCGCAGATGATTTTGAGCATGCCGTCTGATTCCATCTGCTCAAAATCGATCCCCCAACTGGTTGCATTGCGCAGCAGCTGGGCCCGCGACTCCTCATAGGCAAACAAAATTGCTCGCTCTTTATTAACGCAGGCATTTTCTAGAAATTTACTCACCAGCAATGTTTTTCCTGTTCCTGTGGCACCTGTGGCCAGGATTATTGAATCCTTGAAGAAACCACCACCACACATTTCATCTAATTTTGGCACCCCGGAACTAATTCTCACATTTGAAGAACGCTGGGTAAGCCGCATTGCTCCGAGCGGGAAGATACTGATGCCATGCACACCCATGGTGAAAGGGAATTCGCCTTTCATGTGCGTTGTGCCCCGCAGTTTGAGAATTTCGCAGGTGCGCCTACGCCGCTCTCCCTCTAGTACATTGCGCAAAATAACAACATTATCCGACACGAACTCCTCAACTCCATAGCGGGCGATTGGGCCGTATTCATCTATTCTTTCAGTGGTCATAACAGTTGTTACACCAATTTCTTTTAGCCTGGCGATCAGGCGAAAAATCTCGCGCCGCACAACAGAAACCGCATCATATTGCTGAAATACGGCAGTGATGGAATCAATCGAAACACGCTTGGCTTTATATTTTCTAATCGCATAGTTAATACGCTCAATCAACCCTGAAAGGTCGAAGCTGCCAGCCACATCCTGACCCTCTGGATCCGGAGAAGCATCTAAAATAAATAACTTATCATTATCAACCATAGACTGCAAATCCCAACCAAAACTGGCGGCATTTCGCAAAATATCGAGCGGTGATTCTTCAAAGGTTACGAAGATTCCCGGTTCATCAAAATGCTTGATTCCGTTATATAAAAAGTGCAATGAAAATACTGTTTTACCGGTGCCAGATGTGCCGCTGATCAAGGTGGAGCGGCCTATGGGTAGGCCGCCGTGGCACACATCATCAAAACCTTCAATCCCCGTGGCCAGCTTTTGCACCTGGCTGAGATGGGTTTCGGCTGAACTTTGGAACATGGGTGAACTGCTCATTGCTTGAGGTTATTCAGAAACTTCATCAAAGGAATATCCATCCGCATCATCGGAGAGCTCTTCATAGAGAAGGTCGAGGCCAATTAGCACCCGTTCTCGATCTGAGAGGTCGCCGATAATGCGTCGCACTGGAGGGGGAAGGATTTTTGCAAGCGTTGGGGTGGCGAGAATCTTGTCCTCCTCCGCCAATTGGGGTTGCTTGAGCACATCGATCACCTTGAGGGCATAAACCCCACGGAACTCGGTTTCAAGGATGTTGCGCAGGGTTTTGAGGGCCCGCATTGAGTTTGGCGTGTTTCCAGCCACATAAAGCTTGAGGATGTAGGTCTTACGGGGGCTCATGAAGACTCCTCCTGAAGTCGGTCCGCTGCCTTTGAACGAGCAAAGCTGCCCAAAGGCTCGGGGGGAATGGAACGGCGATACATCTCACAAAGGTGAGCCATCACGTCGAGCAAAGCAAGGCGGTAGTCCTGAAGGAACTCACTCTGATGTCCCTCTACACGTAGCTGCTTAGACCAGCCATCGATCAGATTCATATGTATTTCAACAGCCTTTGTAATCGGCAAATCACTAAAGAATGCTGTGTTTACGAAGCTTTCAATCGCTTGGTTAGCAGCGGCCGGATCTCTGAAATAACTCAGCAACAGGTCGCGATAGCTGCGTTTTAACGATTGGATCAATTCGCTTTGCTCAGCATCGCTGAGGTTGCGCAAAAACAGCTGGGGGTCGCGCTTGTAATACACCCCAAGGAAGCCAAGCCGCTCCTCCAACCGCTGCGATAAACGCCAAGCCCCCTGGGCGTGGTGATCCTGCTGGGCCGTTTTTAAAAGCCGTTTTTCCAGGAAATTGCAAACGGCCGCATCCAAGCTGTAGGGCAGCTGGGCCAATTGATCGGCTGGCAGATGCAATTCAGCTTCGTGGTAAGTGGTTTGGCCGTTTACGGCACCAATAACCACCGCGGGCAACATCAGCCCCTGGGCCCGCAATAAATCAAGGCTGCTGCCATCGAGCACGCCCTGTTCAATCAACACCCCATCCAAGCCATCCCAGCAGCTCTGCAGCTCCGCCAGCAACTTGCCTGGGTCTGTGGATATGGTCCTGATGCCATAGCGACCCTCCCCTAGGCCCAGGCGACAGGAATCGAGCAGCAGCTCGTTCTGCAACAAAGCACCAATCACCAGTTCAGGAACCTCCATGCCCCCCAGTCTTGACGAAAGCAAAAGCGATCTGGGAAGATCTTTGTTTGTTTTCCAATTGGCGTTGCCCCAGGCCCAAAATGACCGCTTGGTCTGCCTGAGCAATGCTGGAGTTCAGCCATGACCAACAGCCCATACGCCATTGTTGAGGCCTCAGGCCAACAATTTTGGCTCCAGCCCAATCGTTACTACGACATCGATCGCCTAGCGGCTGATGTGGATGCAGTAATCACTTTAAAAGAGGTGTTGCTGGTTAACGATGGCAAAGCCACCACCTTGGGCAAACCCTATGTGGCGAACGCTGAGGTGAGCTTGAAGGTGATGACCCACCGCCGCGGCCCCAAAATAATTGTGTACAAGATGCAAAAGAAGAAAAAAACACGCCGCAAAAACGGTCACCGCCAAGAACTCACCCGGGTGATGGTTGAATCGATCACGGTGGGCGGCAAAAGCATCGCCTGATTTGGTATCGGGTTGGCAAACAGGATTGCTAGCCGCTGTTTTAATCCGTTCTAGAATCTGTTTCAAATACTTTCCGCACCCCCAACCAGCAACTCCCCATGGCCCACAAAAAAGGTACCGGTTCAACCCGCAACGGTCGCGATTCCAATTCAAAAAGACTTGGTGTTAAGCGATACGGCGGCGAAAAAGTAACCGCAGGCTCAATCTTGATCCGCCAACGGGGCACCTCCGTGTTGCCCGGCTTAAATGTGGGCCAAGGGTCAGACGACACCCTTTTTGCCTTAATTGATGGTGTGGTGAAATTTGAAACAATCCGCCGTTCCACCCGGGAACGCAAGCGCATCACCGTTGCTCCCTTTTAAAAACCTGTTGGCCCACAACCAAACAGCCCAAGAGGGTTAGCAACATAACAACTACACTTAAAATTGATGGATTTTTACTAACTTCCATCAATTCAAAGGGCATACTAATAACTAAAATTGTTAGCAGCAGCTTTTCACCCCAAGCTTTTTTACGTAAGGTTCCTATGGCAGCCAAGCTGATTAAACAGGCGTAGATCCCAGAAAAGATGGCTATCTGCTCTAATTTTTCAGGTCCTGCAGCCATTCCTTTTTGCGCCATCCCTAGTAATATCCGTTGATTTGAGCCTGATAGTTGTTGAACCAGCAGGGGTAATTCGTCATAACGGAAACTCCCCACCATGGCGGATAAGGATACAAAAAACAGTAAAATTGCTAAAAGAATTTTTTTGAGAATAATTAGGTTGAGCAACATTAGCGCAGGCCGTAAATGCGGGCAGTAATCAGATAGGGATGGAACTGTTCCAAATACAAATCTTGTAATGTTTGAAAAAATTTCTCAACCAGTTCAGGCCCATCAAAATGGAACGGGTATTCGCCATTAAAACCCTTAAAGAAGTACCAATTCATTAATGCCGCACCGGTTTCTGCTTTTAATCTTTTAGCAAATAGTTCTAATTGCAGCGCCGGATCAGGCAGATGCTCTAATACATCCAAACAAACTAAACTATCAAATTGCTCTGGTAATTCCGGCGCCGTTAAATCCCGCACACAGCGCAATTTATGGGCCAAGCCAAGGCTTTGCGCCCGTTGGCTTACAAAATCACGATTCCAGCCATTCAGATCCACCATCCACACCTGTTCCACCTGGGGCAACTGGGCCGCAGCCAGGGCATGGCTACCGATACCACCACCAAAATCAAGATGTTGACCCTTTGCAATCAATGTCTGCAAACGGAGGGTATCGGCAATATATGCAGCGCTATTGAGATGCCAGGCGGCTAATTCATAAAGATGGCCGTCCCCCACCTCAGTTTCGTAAAAACTTTCCACCTCCTTAACTAAAGCCTCCGCCTTGCAGGCAAAGGCCCCTGGATGGAGTGCCGCAAGGGCCTCTGTGCTGCAGGGCAGCCTTGCCTCCAAGCTGCTTTGCCCAATCTGCAAAAACTCTGCAAGCTGGCTTTTTAAGGCAAAGCCATCCCTTAAGAAATCGCCAATGCTCGGGTGATCAACCACCAGGCCGCAAACCGCAATCCCCCAACTTAGAGGGATGCAACCATGGCAAAACACATCTAATCCGCTTGCGCCCAACCCCAGCCAGTTCCTGCGGATTTCTGGTGATCGACAAACCCGCCGGCTGCACCTCCCACGACTGCGTTGCCATTGCCCGTCGCATGCTCGCCATTCGCCGCGTGGGCCATGGCGGCACCCTTGATCCTGCCGTTACGGGTGTTTTGCCCCTGGCGGTGGGTCCTGCCACCCGCTTGCTGCCCTACCTAGATGGCACTAAGGCCTATGTGGGTTGGATCCAATTGGGAGTTAGTACCAATAGCGACGACCTCAGCGGTGAATTAATCCAGCAAACCCCCTGGCCAAAACTTGAGCGGGCTGCCCTGGAGGATGTGTTGCTGAAATTTTGCGGCGAACAACCCCAGCGACCGCCAAATATCAGTGCTGTTCATGTGGATGGCGAAAGGGCTTACAAAAGGGCCCGCCGCGGAGAGCAGCTGGAAATTGCTCCCCGCATGGTGTGCATCCATCATTTGCAATTAATAGATTGGCAAGCTGCAGAGGGCCGCTTTGCCATTGAGATTCGCTGCTCCGCTGGCACCTACGTGCGTTCCCTAGCGCGGGACATTGGCGCAATGCTTGGCTGTGGCGCTGCCCTGGCTGAATTGCGTAGAACCGGCGCCCTTGGCTTTGAACTTCACCAGGCGATCCCCTTAAACCAATTAACCCCCCAAACGCCCCTTGTGGATCCCCTCATCGCCCTGGGCCAAAAGCCTCGCCGCCAATTAAGCCATCAGGAGTGGCAGGGTTGGTGCCGCGGCCAAAGGTTGCAACCCACTGGCGCTGCTGATTTGAACGGCACTGAGGTGGTAATAATCCTGCGGCCCGATGGCAGCTTGGCGGGGCTTGCCCACCCCACCAGCTCAGGGGAACTCCAACCACGGGTGGTATTTGATGCCGCCGGTTAAACACAAACATGAGTTCAAACACAAACAGCCGAGCGATCCGCTAACACCAAACAATTTGGGTGGCCTTGCAACCAACTGGCGGGCACTAATTGTTGGGGTGGTTCCTGCAACACCCGGCGCAGCACAGAACTTTTGTTTGCACCAGTTACCACCAGTAGAACTTCTTCTGCCGCCAAAATATCGGCTAAGCCCAAAGTAATTGCCCGCTCTGGCACAGCCTTTGCCTCCCCTCCAAAGGCAGCGGCATTTTGCTGGCGGGTGGCATCGCTCAGCTCCACACATCTACAGGGTGCAAAAGCATCACAGGGGGGTTCGTTAAAACCCACATGGCCGTTTTCACCAAGACCAAGCAATTGCAGGCCAAGGCCATGGGTTTGCACCTGCTGGCGATAGCGCAGGGCCTCGAGATGGGGGTTTGGGGCCAAGCCATTGGGCAACTGCATGCGTGCAGCTGGAATCGCTAATGGCTCCCCCAAATATCGGGCCATATAGGCAGCAAAAGAGCGGGGATCATCGGGCCCCAAACCCACATATTCATCAAGGTTGAAACTGCGCCAATGGCCCAGGGCATTGGCGCCTGCCCGCTGCAATAGGGGCACAAGCCATTGATAAACAGCAACCATGGTGCGCCCGGTGGCTAAACCCATGGGTGCTCTTTTGGGGTCGAGCAAAACCTCAGCCAAAATGCCGGCGGCCCTTTCAGCCACCGCCTCAGAACTATCGAATACCTCGAGCTTCATGGAGCTGGCGGCGAGTTTGGCCAATCGGCGGCGCTGTAGGGCTCAAGCCTTGTGCCGCTGTAGTAGTGGCGCAAGATGTGGCTAAATTCTTGCCCCTGTTGGGCCATGCCATAGGCCCCCCATTGGCTCATGCCCACCCCATGGCCATAGCCGCGGCCGATAGCCAATAGCCGCGGCGCTGGCGGCAAGCCGAGCCAATCGCCAAGGGCCTCAAGGGGAGCCGGTGCCGGTGGCGCTTGTTCAAATTTCACAAAGGTGCTGCGCAAGCCGAGTCGAGCCCGTAATTCCCCTGCACCCAAGCGCAGTTCCCCCTCTGGCCCCCGCACTAAAACCTTTGTAAGCCTGCCGGTGCTGGTGGTTTGCAGCGGCTGGATGCTGTTAACGCCTCCAATTTCCCGAAATGAATTGAGCAAGCTGAGCTCATCCAGGGGTTTTGTCCAGCGAAATACGGGGCTGCCCTGGTCGTAGTCGGCCACACTTTTTAGGTAGGGCAACTGACGGGGCCACACCTCGCCGCTGTTTTCGGTGTAGCCCCCACTGCTGCTGTGGAACACCGCATCGATCACGCGATTGGCATAGGTGAGCACAAGGCTGCGGGTGCTGTTTACCGCTTGCCTGGTGCTATCTGTTTCGGTTTCCAAACCCCGATAAACCTGGCTGCTAACCGTTGCCTTGAGGTCGTAAGGGGCCTCGGGGCGCAGCTGGCGAAGGGCATAGCTGCGGGCCGCCACCGACTGCACCCTGAGGGCCTCCAGGGGCCACTGGGGCGGCATTTCCGCCCCCACAACACTGGGTAAATAACTTTCGATGCCAAGGCGATTGATCGCCTGCAGGCGGCCCTTCTCAAGCCGCACCAGAAGTCGACCCCGGTAGCGCCTTTGTTGCAACCAAAGGCTGTCGTTTGGTGGTTCAGGGCTAATCCATAGCTCCGAGATCGGCCCGGCTGGCAAACCTGCAATTTCGTTGCCTTCCACCCGCAGGGTTAGTCCCCCCGCCACAGCGCCAAGGGAGCGACCATTGCCTGCCTGCAGCACCAGCCTGCCCTCCGCTGGGGATACCCGCAGGGCAGCAGCTTCCTCCACCAGCACCCGCACCTCTGGTTCCCTCACCAAGGCGAAGGGAAGCAGCAGCGCCATCAAAAGGGGGGAATTCCAAGCCATCTAGCTGGGCAGAGTTGCTTTGCCGTGGCACCATCAAAGCCGGCGCCGGTCGATAACGCCATTGCAGATCACTTTTCTGGGCACTAGTTCCGGAGTGCCAAGCCGCAGCCGCAATGTTTCTGCGGTGGCTGTGCGCTTGCCCCAGCGCTCCGACCTGTGGCTGCTCGACTGCGGCGAGGGCACCCAGCATCAATTCATGCGCAGTGATTTACGGGTATCGCAGCTGCGGCGAATTTTTATCACCCACATGCATGGCGACCACGTATTTGGGTTGCCGGGTTTACTGGCAAGCCTTGGCATGGCAGGTAATTGCCCAGGGGTAGACCTCTACGGCCCGGCCCCTTTGGAAGCATTTGTGCTGGGTTCCCTGCAGCATTCATCCACCCGCATTGGCTATCCGTTGCGATTTCACAAAGTTGAGGCAGCCGCCAACAGCGGCGCCCCTTTGCTCAAAGACGGCGACCTAACGGTGCGCTGCGCCCCCTTAACCCATCGAATTCCAGCCTTTGGTTATCGGCTCCAGGAAGAGGAACGCCCAGGTCGTTTCAATATCAACCAAGCCAGGGCCCTCAATTTGCCCCCAGGCCCTTTATTTGCCCGGCTTAAGGCTGGGGAAACGGTGAGTTTGGCGGATGGCCGTGTAATCAGGGGGGCAGACCTCTGCGGACCCGTGCAAGCGGGGGTTTCCATGGCCTATTGCACCGACACGGTGTTCAGCGAAGCGGCTGTTCAACTCGCCAAAGGGGTAGATCTCCTAATCCACGAGGCAACCTTTTCCCACCGCGACGCGGAAATGGCCTACCAACGCCAACACTCCACCAGCACCATGGCGGCCCAAACCGCTGCCGAAGCAGGGGTTCACCAGTTGGCACTAACCCACCTAAGCCCCCGCTATGCCCCAGGCAACCAAGAAAATGCCGAGGATTTATTGCGGGAAGCACGGGCAATTTTTCAAAACACCTTGCTTGCTAAAGACTTCCTAACGCTCGAATTAAGCCCTGGGGCCTGCAACAGTGTGTGAGTCACCAGGCTGATTAGCCCCTTTGGAGTGGTTTTGCGTGATACAAGAGCTCAGGAGTCCGTAACGTTGCCCGCTTCCTCCATGTCGACTGTTTTTCAGGGTTTGCGGCGCCTAGCCGTGCTGCTGTTGCTTCCCGTTGTTCTGTTATTGCTGCCCAGCACTGCTGCGGCCCTGCAATGGGACGCTGCAACCCTCACCGTACCGGCAGATCCCAATGGCACTCAGATCACCTTCAGTGAATCTGAGATCAAAGCGGGCCGCAAAATTTTCAATACCAGCTGCGGCACCTGCCACGCCGGCGGTATCACTAAAACCAACCAAAACGTTGGCTTAGATCCAGAAACCCTTGCCCTTGCCACCCCTCCAAGGGATTCCGTGGCGGCATTGGTGGATTACATGAAAGATCCCACCTCCTACGACGGTGAGATGTCTATTGCGGATCTGCACCCCAGCCTTAGGAGTGCCGATGTTTTTGTGCAAATGCGCAACCTCACGGATGAAGACCTACGCCGCATGGCTGGCTACATCCTTGTTGCACCAAAAGTGCAGGGTTTGCAATGGGGTGGCGGCAAGATCTATTTCTAAATAGGTTGTTTTGCTGATTTATTGCTGATCCGGGTTTTCCCGGCGGCTATACCACCACTCCTGCAATTCAGGGCTGAGCCTTTCGGCAAAAAGCGTGAGCACAGCTGTGGTGGACCGCAGGCCTGGCTGCAGCAGCTCAACCGCATAGGTGGGGCAACGCCGGGCCGCCAGGTCGGGCACAAACCTTTTACCCACCCGCCGCCAACTTGGTTCCTTGCTGCGCCATTGCAACCGGCAGCAGGGCCACGGCAGCTCCTCGCGATCAAACAACCGGCAGCAGGGCCCGATCACCCGAAAGGTATACATACCACCGGGACTTGGTTGCTCACTGCCGTTTGGCAATAAACGGTTGTGGCTTGGGGGCACCGGTGCAGGCACTTAGGCGAAATGAGGGTGAAAAGGCTAAAAAAAAGCCACCCCCGCAGGGGTGGCTGAGCTTGAAGCAATAAACAGCTCAGTAGAGCTCTTCTTCTGAATGGGTTTTGATCGTGCAGTCGCTGGTGGGGTAGGCCACGCAGGTGAGCACGAAGCCAGCTTCGATCTGGTCGTCGTCTAGGAAGCTTTGATCGCTCTGATCAACGGTTCCAGCGGTGAGTTTGCCGGCGCAGGTGGAGCAGGCTCCAGCGCGGCACGAATAGGGAAGATCGATGCCCTGCTCCTCGGCTGCGTCGAGGATGTACTGGTCATCAGGTACTTCAATGGTCTTGTTCAGGCCCTCGCTTTCGTTAACGAGGGTGACCTTGTAGGACGCCATGGCAATGAAGGTTTCTCAGGTCCACGGCGAACCGGGCCTGTAGGGGCTCGACCTTTGTACACCTAACTGCCGCCCCTAGCGGCCACTAGCTGGGAAGGCCAATGCTTTCCGCAACTTGTATAAGTGAAATTTATCAATCAAAAACTGCTATCGGCGGATTTCCAGCAGGGCCCATCGGGATTGTTCTGCAGCCAAATGGCACTGCCAGCCCATGGTTTTCAATTGCTGCGCCAAAGGTTCCACCTGTTCCACCAATAGGCCGCTGAGCAAGCCAACCCCCTCTTGAGCAATTAATTGCTCAAACCATGGGGCGAGCTCAGCCAACACCGGAGCAAGGATGTTGCAAACCAGCACCTGGGCCCGGCCATGGCCGAGCAACTGCTTTAGCTCAGGCGCTGAACCCAGCCGCACCTGGAGCAACTCCCCCATGCCATTGAGGTTGGCATTGGTGTTGGTTGCCAATATCGCCAGGCTGTCGATATCGGTAGCCACCACAGAGCCCGCCCCCAAGGCCAGGGCAGCTAAACCGAGAATGCCGCTGCCGCAGCCCAGGTCGGCCACCAAGCCCCCCGCTAGAGGCAAACGCTCCAGGCTTTGCATGCACAAACGGGTTGTGGGGTGACTGCCCGTGCCAAAAGCACTGCCTGGATCCAACAACAGCACCTGGCGGTTGCTGAATTCCTCAGGGCATTCCAACCAAGCCGGCAGGATCAACAGCCGTTCCCCCACCGGGTCGGGCTGCCAATGCCGTTTCCAGCTATGGCTCCAATCCTCCTCCGCCTGTTGTTGCCAGCTCAAGGGGGGCAATACCGCGGCAAATGGCTCTGCCATGGCCGCAAGGGCTTCCCCAAGCCGCATTCGCTCGCCATCGGGCCAATCCACAGCCGGCAGCCAGGCCACCAGGGTGCGGTGGCTTGGCTGCTCCGGCTTGAATTGAATCGCCACCCTTGAGATGCCAAGGGTTTCAAGCCGCCAAATCAACGACTCTTCCAAATCGCCAGAGGGTTCAATCTCCAGCCTCCACCAGCTGGGGGATGGCAACGAAGTCATTGTTTAAAGGGTGACCGGATGGGCCTCCTGGATGCCATTAATGGCATAGATGCTGGTGAGCAAACTCGGTGGGATTGGGTCATCAAGGCTCAGCACCATCACCGCATCGCCCCGCACGATGCGCCTACCCACCTGCATCGAGGCGATATTCACGTTGTGCTCGCCGAGCAGGGAGCCGAGGTGGCCAATGATGCCAGGCATGTCCCGGTGGCGGGTAAACAGCATGTGCCGGCTGGGGGGCACATTGAGGGGGAATTCATCGATGCTGGTAACACGCAGTTCCCCGTCGGCAAACACCGCACCGGTAACCGTGTGGCTGCCCTGGGAATTGCGGCAGGAAAGCTGCAGGGAGCCGCCGGCAAAATCACGGCTGGCATCATCTTTGATCTCGAGCACATGAATGCCGCGGCCTTTCGCCTCGAGGGCTGCATTCACGTAGTTGATTTTATCGCCCAAGGCCGAGCTCAATAAACCCTTTAGGGCTGCCACCACCAAGGGTTGGCTGGGATGTTCAGCAAATTCCCCTTGTAGCCGCACCTCTAATTCCTGCACCGAACCCCGCGAGAGTTGGCTGAGCAATAAACCAAGGGTTTCAGCCAGCTGCAAATGGGGTTTGAGTTTTTCCATCACCTCAGGCGTGAGGCCAGGAATATTCACAGCACTGCGGGCCGGTAGGCCCAAAAGCACGTCGCGAATCTGCTCAGCCACATCAACGGCCACATTCACCTGGGCTTCTTCCGTTGATGCCCCCAGGTGGGGAGTGAGGATCAAACGTTCGCCAACGCTGCGCAGGGGCGAATCAGCCTCCAACGGTTCTTGGGCATACACATCGAGGGCCGCACCGGCTATCACCCCATTTTTTAAAGCCTCGGCCAGATCCGCCTCGGCAATGATTCCACCGCGGGCGCAGTTAACCAACCGGGCCGTGGGCTTCATCTTGGCCAGCAAGGCGGCGTTAACCAAATTTTCGGTTTCGGCCGTGCGGGGCAGGTGCAGGGTGATGTAATCGGCTTCCTTAAAAAGCGGCTCCAATGGGCTGAGCCGCACCCGCAGTTGTTGGGCCCGTTCATCGGAAATGAAAGGGTCGTAGGCGATTACCTCCATGCCCATGGCTTGGGCAACCCTTGCCACGTGGGAGCCGATCTTGCCTAAGCCCACCACACCGAGGCGTTTTTTATAGAGCTCATTGCCCACATAGGTTTTGCGGTCCCAACCACCTGCGGCAGTGCTGCTGTGGGCAGCTGGGATATGGCGGGAAAGGGCCAACATCATTGCCAGGGCATGCTCAGCGGCGGCAATCGTGTTGCCCTCTGGTGAATTCACCACGAGCACACCGTGCTTGGTGGCGGTAGCCACATCAACGTTGTCTACCCCCACGCCAGCGCGGCCAATGATCCGCAACCGTGGTGCTGCCTCGATAATTTCCGCCGTTACCTGGGTGCCAGAGCGAATCATCAGGCCGTCGTAATCGGCGATGATCTGCTTTAGCTCCGCTGCCGGCAGGCCCGTGCGCACATCCACATGGGCTACCTGCGAGAGAATATCTATCCCCACCTGATCGATGGGATCCGACACCAAAACTTTTGTCATCATCCGCGGGGGCATGCGGGGGTGCAGTGTAGAGACCGCTCCTAATCCTGCAAAAGCAATGGCCCTTAGCGTGGCGGTGGTGCTTGAAAGCCTCGAACGGGTAGAGGAATTGCAGCAACAGCTGAATAAACATCAGTTGGATAAACAGCAAATGCCCCTAAAGCTGCAGGCCGTTGGTGCAGGGGCCCTAGATCCCAAAAGCCTTAGCGCCCTAAATCCCGCCCTGGCGCGGCAGGCCCGTCAACGCAGCATGGTGCGCTGGCTGCTGCCATTTGGCTTTGGCGCCGGCGTGATGTTCACCTTCATCACCAACCTCGACACCTTTGCTTTTGCTGGCCCCCTCGGCCAGCCATTGATCGGTGGCCTGCTCGGTTTGGGGTCGGGATGGATGGGTAGTTTTGCCGCTGCCGCCAGTGTTACCAGCGATGGCGACGATCAGGTGCGCACGGTGCGCAATCGTTTAGACGAGGGTTTATTGGTGCTGCTGGTGGAGGCAGCACCTGGGCAAAACATTCCCTGGGGCCTAATCCAAGCGGCAAAACCGCGCTTGGTGGTGCGGCTTAAGGAGGATTAATGCTGCCCACCCGTGAGCTACTGGCAGGGGCCAGCCACCCTGAGGCCCTCAGCCAAGTGCTGCAGCTGGCTGATGTTTGTGTGCGCACCTTCCAACCGCAATGGAGTGGGTTTTTGGGGGCGCCAGAGCGGGAGGAATGTTTTGCTCGCCTAGCTCCACTTGTTGAATTAAAACTATCCAGCAGCGGTGGCTTCCCCCAAGCAGAACGCCAACGCTTGCTGCTTGAACGCAGTCAAGCTCACCTTGAGGAAAACGCAGCGGCAGCACCGTTGAAGCTGCTGGAAATAAGCGGCAATTTTTTATTCGACCCCGCTGAAGCGATCGATTTTCGCCAGGCATTGCTGGAGCAGGGAATAGAGGCAAAAGATTTGGGTGATGCCCTAGTTCGGGGCGATCGGGGTGCGCTGGTGGTGGTGAGCTTGGAGGCGGCCAGCAGCTTGATAGGAAAACCGCTGCAGGTGCGCACCATTGCCTGCCTTGTGGCTGAAACCAGCTGGGAACGCTTGCCCAATCAACTGCCAAAAGAAAAGCAACTAACCACTGTGGAGGCTTCCTTAAGACTTGACGCTGTGGCATCAGCCGGCTTTGCCATTTCGCGCAATCGCATGGCCGATTTAATCCGCCAGGGCAAGGTGCGGATCAACTGGAAAGTAGTAACAAACCCAAGCCGAGAATTAAAACTTGAGGAGAGGGTGCAACTGGAGGGCCGCGGCGAGCTGCGCTTAGCAGGGGCAATGCTCACAAAAAGGGAGCGCTGGCGCCTCTCACTGGTGCGCACGCTTTAAACGAACAATCTGCAGCCAAAGCAAGTTGCAGGCAAAGCAAGTTGTAGAGAGCAAAATGTTAGGTTCGCTCTTCTAGGGCGATTAGCTCAGAGGTAGAGCACTACCTTGACACGGTAGGAGTCACTGGTTCGATTCCAGTATCGCCCATTCAAATTTCTAGTTCGATGCAAGAGCGTGTGGTGGTGGTGGGTTTAGGCCGTTCCGGCACTGGCGCTGCCCGCTTACTTCATTACCAAGGCTCCCAGGTGAGCCTTTTTGAAAGTGGCAATACCCCTGAATTGCAGGCCAAAGCCACAGCTTTGGCAGCTGAGGGAATCGAGGTGAAATTGGCAAAACCTTTGGCGATTGCCAGTTTTGATCCCTTACCCGATCGGGTGGTGATCAGCCCCGGAATTGCCTTCAACCACTCGATTTTACAGCAGTTGCGCGATCAAGGGGTAGCTGTGGTGGGGGAGATGGAGGTGGCCTGGCATGGCCTGGCGGAGGTGCCATGGATTGCTATCACCGGCACCAATGGCAAAACCACCGTTACCAGCCTGGTGGCCCATCTGCTGCAACAGGCAGGGGTAGATGCACCCGCCTGCGGCAACATCGGCAGCTCCGCCACTGAACTGGCCCTTGCTCGAGCCAAAACCCATGGCCCCCAATGGGCAGTAGTGGAGTTGAGCAGTTTTCAAATTGAAGCGGCCCCTACCGTTGCCCCCAGGATTGGCATCTGGACAACCCTCACCCCAGATCACCTCGATCGCCACGGCAGCATCAACAACTACCGCTCCATCAAGGCAAGCCTTTTGCGCCGCAGCCAAGTGCAAATCCTTAATGCAAACGACCCCGATCTGCTGGCCCATGCCAACGACTGGCCTAAGGCCCTTTGGGTTAGTGCCGGCCCGCTCGAGCAACTACCAGCGGCCATTGATGCCCATATCTGGATTCAAGGGGGGGTTGTGCACAGCAAAAATGGGCCCCTATTCCAAACTGCGGCCCTGGCCATGCCAGGCGTCCACAACCTTCAGAATTTGGCATTAGCCACCGCCGCCGCCCTTGAGGTGGGGCTGAGCCCTGGGCAGATTGAAGCCGGCTGCCGCAGTTTTCCCGGGGTTGCCCACAGGCTGGAATTAATTCGCACCCATCAAGGAATCGGTTTCTACAACGACAGCAAGGCAACCAACTACGACGCTTCCCTGGTGGCATTGCAAGCCCTTGAAGGCCCATTGGTGCTGCTGGCGGGGGGCAGAGCAAAACGGGGGGAGCCCGCCCCGTGGCTTAAGGCCCTGGAGCAAAAGGTCAAAGCAGTTGTTTTGTTTGGTGAAGCCGCACCAACCTTCAATGAATTGCTGGGGGCCAGTGGCTTCAGCGGCAGGATCGCCAGGCGGGAGGGATTAGATCAAGCCCTGCCTTTGGCAGCTGAATTGGCAACGGAATTAGGGGCCCGTGCCGTTCTACTTTCACCCGCCTGCGCCAGCTTTGATCAATACGAAAATTTTGAGCAGCGCGGCAACCACTTCCGCACACTGGTGGAGGCCCTTAATTAGCAGCAATGGCATCTCATAAATGGTGGCTGATGAAAAGTGAGCCGGATGTATTTGGCATCGACCACCTCAAGGCAGAGGGCAGCACCCTGTGGGATGGAATCCGCAATTATCAAGCGCGCAATTTCATGCGGGAAATGCAAGTTGGCGACCGGGCATTTTTTTATCATTCCAATGCCAAGCCCCCAGGGATTGTGGGTTTGATGGAAGTGGTGGAAACAGGCATCACAGATCCGAGTCAATTTGAGCCCAGTAATAAATATTTTGACCCTGCTTCAAAACCGGAGGCTCCCCGCTGGGACTGCGCAAGGTTGAAATATCTTGGCGTTTTCGCGCAGCAGCTAAGCCTAGACAAACTGCGGGAACTATTTACGGAGGAAACCCTTCCGGTGGTACGCCGGGGCAATCGCCTTTCGATTCTCCCCGTTTCAAGCCCTAGCGCTGCGAAACTCTTGGAAATTTTGGGTGATCCCCTCCCTTAATGAAATAAATAGCTGGCATTAAAGCCAAAGCATCGCTAGGTTTGAATGAATTAATTGTTCAAACGCCATGGCCAATGCCCTCCCTGTTGGAGCAATCCTAAAATCAGGCTGGGCGGCATTTGCAAAAGCTCCATTTCTTTTTATCGGTTTTACTCTTTTAGGCGGGGCCTTAAATTTAGGCAGCCAATTCATCCAAGATCAGGCCAGCAAAAGCATTCAAGACGGATCTGGCCTTGGCTTAGCTTGGATATTAATATTTCTACTGGGATTTAGCTTGAATATTGTTGCCAGCCTTTGGCTAAATATCGGTTTATTTAGGGGTGCCTGGCGGGCATTAGGGGGCGAGAAACCGATCTTTAAAGATTTCGTAAACTGGCACGGCAAATCAATAACAAGATTATTTATGATGACATTATTTTTAGTTGCTGTGAACATGGTTGTGCTAGCAATTGCATTCCTAGCGGGCGGATTATTAAGTTTGATTCGATTGGAACTATTATTTATTCCCTTGGTGATTGCAGTGTTTACCATGATTTATTTAGCAGTTACCCAAATGTTTCATGTGCCCTTAGTTGTGGCCAGGGGTGATAAGCCAATGCTTGCATTTAAGGAGGGACGCCGCAGCGTAGACCCACAATTTTGGCCTGTTTTGGGCTTTGGCATTTTGATGATTTTAATTGGCCTAACGGGTCTATTGCTTTGCGGTGTGGGCATTCTGGTGGCAGCACCAGTGATTGTTTGCTGCCTGGTGGCCGCTTATCAGCACCTTTTTGATAGCGAGGATCAAACCGGCTTTTTAATAAACCTCAGCAAGGGCTAACGCCTCACAAAAAGCCGCCGCGGTGGAACGCTGCCAGCTTCCTTCTGCCCCCCGCTCGCCCAGGGCTGAGCTGAGCACAAAACGCAGAGCCCAGCCATTGCAATCTCCCCTGAGCTCAAGCCAAAAAGCACCTTCTTCAAGGCACAACTCAAGATTTTCTTCAGCCATTAAATGATCTAAACAGTCTTTGTATTGGCCAACGATCTTGGCGCACATGTTGCGGAATTGCTCAAATTCAGCGCTGGTAAGTTCTAAGGCCCAATCATCTGAAGCAATCAGGGCTTGATAGCCCTGTCGCTGTTTATCAATGGCCAGGCGCCAACCTGGCCCCTCCCTTTGCATCAGCCGGCGAGCAGATCAGGCAGATCTTGTTCATCGCTGAGTTCGGTGATGGCTCGCTGAACTGGTTTCACCATGGAATCTTCCAATAACCCCTCGAAATCATCAAATCGCCGCTGCTTTGCCCTGAAAGCGATGCGCACGGTGGTGAGGTATCTGTTGGTGGAATGGCGCATCAAGCTCTCACCACGCTTGGCAAGCTCCTTTGCTTCAGGTTGCTGGCTTAAAGACATGGGCATCAAAAAATATTTACCAACCTAACTCCCGTTGCCCCCTCATTCAGCCGTTGAGGTTTGACCGTCTTGAAACAGGGGTAGGCGCACCGGGAATGCCCGTTCAGGCAGCCCAGGGGCCGTTAACCGAATCGTGCGCACCAATTGCAGGGCTGCCAATGGAATCCGCACCAGATCCACCAAGCTGCTCACCTCCTCCAAATGGACCTGATCGCAACAATCGATCCGCAAAGACGACCAACCCCTACTAAAACGGCAATCCTGCAAAGGCTCCAAAGCCAAAAGCTCCTGGGGCTCCTCCCGATAAAAAGACAACACAGCACTCAACAAGCGATCCGCGGCCATCTCGAATTGCGTCTCAATTCTCTTAATCTGGCCAAATATTCGAACTTTGGCCAGATGCTCTGCAAAGGTTTCAGTATTCGTTGCAACGGCTGAACGATTGGGCCAGGGAACACTTGCCATCGACCTTGGCAGCTCCACCACGCTGGTGGGCTGGCAAGCCCAGGCTGGCACTAGTCCAGAACTGCTCTACCTGCCTCCCATCAGCAGCCCAGGCCCCCTGCCTTTCATACCCAGCCTCGTAGTTGATGAAGGTGCCCGCCCCCTCTTGGGCCAACAGGTGCTGGATGCCGGAGCCCAAGGGCGCTGTCAGCGAAATTTCAAAACACAGCTCTACAAAAACGGCACCTGCCCAGAGGCACAACAGGCTGCCGCTGCCTTGCTGGATGGCATCTGGCAAAAACTACCCCCGGATCGCATTCCCGAGAGGCTTGTGCTCACAGCTCCGGTGGAGGGCTTCAGCAACTACCGCCTTTGGCTGCAGCAATGGGCCGCCACTTTGGCGGTGCCGGAGGTGTCGCTGGTGGATGAATCCACCGCTGCTGCCCTCGGCGCCGGCCTGCCGCCTGGCAGCTTGGTGCTAGTGGTAGACATGGGTGCTGGCACCACCGACCTCTCCCTGGTGCGCTTGGAGGGGGGGGAAGGTAGGGCGATGCCAATGGCCCAACTACTGCGTTTTGGCGGCAACCAGCTACCCATAAACCGCAATGGCATAAAAACGGCCCGTGTGATTGGCAAAGCTGGCTGCCAGGTGGGTGGCCGCAGCATCGACCACTGGTGGGCCATAGCCCTCGGCGCACCAGAACCGGTGCCTGAATATTGGCTTGAGGCTGCAGAAAAATTAAAATGTGCCTTGAGCGATGCCAATTCAGCCCAGGTGCACCTCGCTGCGGCCCCAGCTGGTGAAGCCAAATTGCTGCAGGCATCCCGCCGTCAATTGGAGCAGGTGCTGGAGAACCAGGGTTTATCGATATTGCTGCAAGACCTGCTGGATGCCATCGCTGCTGCTGCACGCCGGGCAGGGGAAAATTTCGATCAACTTGATGGAATTTTGGCGGTGGGTGGTGGCAGTGCCCTGCCCTGGCTGCAAACCTGGTTAAACAAACATCTGCCTGGCCCCAAGATCAGCGTGGCCCAACCCAGCGCCGCAGTTGTATTGGGCGCCCTTGCCATGACGCCAGCCCTAAAACTCATCGATGTATTGAGGGAAGGGGTGAGCCTGCGCTGCTGGGATCGAAGGCTAGGGGGGCACTATTGGCATCCTTTGTTTTTGGCTGGCCAGGGCTGGCCCACCCCCCAACCACTGCAAATTGTGCTGGCCTGCCAGGAAGGTCAAACCCAACTTGAATTGCAATTGGGCACCCCCTTGGGCACAAGCCGCGCCGAAGTTGTTTTTAGCGATGGCATCCCAAAACTGCAGGCTCAAAGCGTGGGCGAAGCCAAGCTGAAAGTGTGGGATAAGAGGGTTGTGGAATTACCCCTAGAGCCGCCAGGTAAGGGCGGTGAAGATCGCTTCCAGCTGCAATTTCGAATTGATAATCAACGTCAGCTTTGGCTTAGGGGCATCGACCTAGTTCGCAATGAACCAATCACTGAGCAAATGCTCGGAAAACTCGAATGATTGCCCGCCGTTCCCGTTTGCCCTGGGTTTGGATAATCGGAACCCTTGGGGCTGTGGTGCTGGGCCTCACGGGCTTGGGGCTCTGGCAGAAACAACTCCCCCACAGGCTCAAACGGGCAGCTGAACGGGGTGATCTAGCCGCTTGCCTAAGGCTTGGCCGCCAGCTGGGGGCCCTGCAACCACTGCAGCCAAGCCAAGCGGCATTGCTGGAAAATTGTTTGCAACGGCGGGCCCAACGCAGCTGGGATGGTGGCCTGTGGTGGGCCGCCCTGGATCAACAGCGGCAACTGGTGCGCCGCAGCGGCAATCCCGCCAAGGCCGATTTTCAATTGCAGCAATGGCGAGATCAATTGCGCACCAAGGTGTTGCAAAGATTTCTGCGGGGTGAACTTGCCCAAGCCCTGTCGCTAATAAGCAGCAGCGGCGAAAACCGTTTCCCTGAGGGACAAGATCTGCAGGATTCAATCAAGGAAAACTGGGCGGCCAACCGTTTTCAACTGGAGCAAGCCCAACAAAAGATTGGGCAGCGCCAATGGTGGGAAGCCCTAAATCACCTCAATCAGCTCAACCACCCCTGGTGGATTCAGCAGGCCCAAAACCAGCGTTTAAAGGTGGAGCAGCAGGTAAAGGCCCTTGCCGAAAAGAAACAGCAGCAAAACAGCCATGCTGGTGTTCCCTCAGGTGGGGGGCCAGATGCCGCGGCCCTTGATGCCAGGATTCGCCAACTGGTAGCAGCTGGCAAAACCGACTGGGCTGCATTTCAAGCCGCCTGCCGCGAATTGGGGGGGGAGGTGCGAGAAGAGGGTCCCGAAAGCAGCTGCCAGGGTCGGATGAGAAGATGATTGTTAGAAAAAATGTTGTTAAGAGTGATGCAGCCAGGTGACCGGGTTCGGGTGCAGCAATCGGTGGTGGTGTTCACCCATCCGGAACATCGCGGCCAAGCCTTCGACATGAAAGGCCAGGAGGGGGAAATCAATACGGTTTTAGCTGAATGGAAGGGTAAACCGATCAGCCCCACATTGCCTGTGATAGTTGCCTTTGGCCGCTATAAGGCCCACTTCCGTAGCGATGAACTTGAAGTAATCGCCTAGTTCGTTGGCGGTTTAAGCAAAACCACACCCTCTTCACCATCCACCTCCTGGAGCATCAGGTGGATGAATTCGTGCCGGCTTGTGGGCACCACCCTACCCACAAAATCCGGCTGGATTGGCAATTCCCGATGGCCGCGATCCACCATTGCCAATAGTTTCACGCTGGCCGGACGGCCCCAACCTTGCAGCGCCTCCATGGCCGCCCGCACTGTGCGGCCGGTGAACACCACGTCGTCTACCAACACCACTGTGCGGCCATCGATGGGCACTGGCAGATTGGTTGGTTGCACCAACCTGGTTCCAACCCTGCCAAGGTCGTCGCGGTGGAAGGTGGGATCCAACACACCTTGATGAATCGGTTCACAAAGCAGACGCTGCAATTCAGCTGCTAACACCTGGGCAAGGGCCACCCCGCGGGTAGGTATGCCAAGCAAAAGCAATTGCTTGGGGTTGGCCACTGATTCGATCACCTGGGAGCAAAGCCGCAATACCGTGCGATGCAATTCCTCCGCATCGAGGATCCATAGTTTTTCGCAATTCTGGGGAGGAAATGAAGATCGCCCCATAAAGGCCCTAAACCTGGCCTCTGATCTTAGGTGTAGCAATTTCCTCGGTGCTCGAAACCTAACCGCTTTCGGTATTAGTTAATTCGTTGTGCGATGTGGATGTAACTTGCCTGATATCCAAGCTCTGCTTATCGGGTGACAGCAGCGACACCTCCCAGCACCGGCCAGGAACTGAAAGGACGCAGCCTCAGCCCCGTTGCGCCTGTGGTGCTGGTGATCCTCGATGGCTGGGGTGAAAATCCAGCCACAAACCACAACGCCATCCGTTTAGCGAAAACGCCAGTGATGGATGCCCTTTGGCATGCCTATCCCCACACGCTTATCCAAGCCAGTGGTGCCCATGTGGGCCTGCCAGACGGGCAGATGGGTAATTCAGAGGTGGGGCACCTCACAATTGGTTCTGGCCGGGTAATACGGCAAGAGTTAGTGAGAATTAGTGAGGAGGTAAAAAAAGGTCAGTTCAAGCAAAATCAAGCCTTGAATGGCATGGCTGCCAAATTGCTTGAAACGGGCGGCACCCTGCATTTGCTGGGCCTGTTATCGGATGGAGGTGTTCACAGCCACATAAACCATATCGGCGGATTATTGAAGTGGGCTGCGGCTAAAAAACTCAAACATGTGTGCATACACGGCATTACCGATGGTCGCGATACACCAACCAACAGCTCAATCGGCTTTATAAAAACCCTGCAGCAACAGATTGAAGCCGCTGGGGTGGGAGAACTCACAAGCCTTTGCGGCCGCTATTGGGCGATGGATCGCGACAACCGCTGGGAGCGCATCGAGAAGGCCTACCTGCTGTTAAGCCAACCCGGAACTTGTTCGAAGGAAACGGCTGAAACGGTATTAGCCAGGGCCCATGCCGAGGGCATCAGCGATGAGTTTTTAGAGCCGGTGCGATTCCAACCAGAATATTTTAAGCCGGGTGATGCTGTGGTGTTATTTAACTTCCGCCCAGATCGCATGCGTCAATTAACATCATGCCTGGTTAATCCAAACTTTTCAGGCTTTGAGCGGCAACTCATCCAATCGCTAGATGTTGTTACTTTTACTCAATACGAAAAAGATCTACCTGTTGCGGTAGCTTTTCCACCAGAATCACTGGATGACCTATTGGGAGAGGTGATCTCCCGCAATGGTTTACGGCAATTCCGCACAGCTGAAACCGAAAAATATCCCCATGTTACTTATTTCCTAAATGGTGGCATGGAAAAACCATATCCTGGTGAAGATCGCCACTTGGTGCCTTCTCCAAAAGTAGCAACCTATGATCAATCCCCGGCGATGTCGGCAGCAGCCCTCACAAATGGTTGCGTAGCTGCAATCCGAAAAGGTATCTATTCATTTGTTGTAATTAATTATGCAAACCCCGACATGGTGGGGCATACGGGTGATTTAAACGCCACGATCGAAGCAATCAGTTGCGTTGATCAATGCATTGGCAAACTACTTAGCGCCACTGGAAGAATGGGGGGAACCCTGTTAATAACCGCCGACCATGGCAATGCTGAATTGATGCAGGGCGCCGATGGGCGCCCCTGGACAGCCCACACCACTAATCCAGTGCCATTCATTTTGGTAGAAGGAGAACAGCGCAAATTGGCTGGTTTAGGAGGCGATATTCAATTGCGGGCAGATGCCGGTTTGGCAGATATTGCCCCCACAGTGCTTGAACTGCTTGGCATAGAGGTGCCAGAAGCGATGAGTGGCACCAGCCTTGTGGCCAATAACAAGGCAATTCAATCAACACCTACGATGGTGTAATTGCAATCAACCATGCTGATAACGATTCTCGGCTGGCTTTGGGCCGCCACGGCTGTTTTAATGATCATCTCAGTGCTGCTGCACAGCCCAAAGGGGGACGGCATGGGTGGTCTTGCCTCCAGCGGCAGCTCAATGTTCACAAGTGCCCGCAGCGCAGAAAATACACTTAACCGCATCAGCTGGACTTTACTTGCCTTATTTATGGGCCTAGCCGTTGTATTGAGCGCCGGCTGGCTGAATTAAACAATTGCAAATTTAAACTTATCTTATAAACCATTAAAAAACTAATGCCAAGAAAAATAAATGTTTCTTTGAACCGCCTAAAGAACTTTTTATTTGGCGATCCCCTGCCTACCAGCGCCCATGAAGAGGAGCGGCTTAGCAATCCAGAAGCGCTAGCAATACTTAGTTCTGATGCTCTTTCTTCGGTGGCCTATGCCAGCCAAGAAATTGTGCTTGTTTTAAGTTTAGCTGGCGCGGCTGCCCTGCAATACACCCTACCGATCACAGCAATGATCGTGCTGTTGATGGTGATTGTTGGTGTTAGTTACAGTCAAACAATCAAGGCTTACCCGCTCGGAGGAGGTTCCTACCGGGTTTCCCACGACAATCTAGGGGTATCAGCAGGACTGGTGGCTGGGGCTTCACTTTCCCTGGATTATTTACTCACTGTGGCAGTGAGTGTGGCAGCAGGTATTTCCGCCCTCACCTCCTACTTACCGGGGCTTGAAACTTTGCGAGTACCCCTTTGTTTGCTAGCTGTAGTAATACTGATGTTTGCAAATTTAAGGGGCGTTAAATCTAGCGCCAAGGTTATGAGCCTGCCTACATATATGTTCCTGGGAACAATCTTACTTTTAGTTGCGGTGGGTTTAATTCAATTAATGCAGGGATCACTCCCTGCATTGGCAGCATCGGAACAACAACAGCTTTTAAATGAAGCTGCTTCCCATCATCAAAGCAGTGCAACCATGGCGATAGGCCCAGTTTTAATGATGCGGGCATTTAGTTCTGGTTGCGCAGCCCTCACTGGCATTGAGGCAATCAGCGACAGTGTTATGGCCTTTCGCCCAGTTGAAT
Source organism: Synechococcus lacustris Maggiore-St4-Slac (assembly GCF_024345595.1). Classification (NCBI taxonomy): domain Bacteria; kingdom Bacillati; phylum Cyanobacteriota; class Cyanophyceae; order Synechococcales; family Synechococcaceae; genus Synechococcus; species Synechococcus lacustris. Next base: position 44,691 of record NZ_JAGQBK010000010.1, read on the forward strand.
GGCGCAATGCTCGCAGAGTATTAACAACTATGGTTGTTTTATTGGCAGTAATGTTCTTAGGAATCAGCTTACTTGCCAGCAAAACCGGGCTTTTGTATGTAGAGAATGGGCCAACTTTGCTGTATCAAATTGGCGAGAAAGTATTTGGCAATGGACCGCTTCTTCTGTTGCTACAACTTGGCACATTCTTAATACTTCTATTAGCCGCAAACACCGCCTACGCCGATTTCCCAAGGCTGGCAGCGTTCTTAGCCCAGGATGGTTTTATGCCTAGGCAGCTTGCATCCCTTGGAGATCGGCTTGTATTTAGCAACGGCATCATTTCCCTTTCTATTGGTGCTGGCGCACTGCTGATTATTTTTGGAGGCAGCGTTAGCAGATTGATACCTCTTTATGCCGTAGGTGTTTTCACAAGCTTCACCCTTTCCCAAGCAGGAATGGTTGTGCATTGGTGGAAGGAACGCAGCACCGGCTGGAAACTAAAGGCATATATAAATGGCTTCGGCTCACTGGTAACCTTAATAGTTACCGTAGTTCTACTATTTAGCAAGTTTCATCAAGGCGCCTGGCTAATTGTTATAGCAGTACCAATACTTGTGTGCCTGTTTAATGCAATTAATAAACATTACAAACATGTGGCTAAACGCCTAAGGCTTGCAACTGATGTGAAATTAAACCTGCCAATTGCACCTTCGGGAGGTACTTCTCCAGTAATCGTATTAGTGGGTCAATTACATCGCGGTAGCTTCGAAGCAATTCGCTACGCCCACAGCATTGCCACTGAACTCGTTGCTGTTCATGTTGACCTAGGTAATGGTAAGGCGGAGGCATTTAAACAGCAATGGCAAAAACAATTACCAAACATTCCATTGATGGTACTTGAATCACCCTATCGCTCACTTGTAAATCCAGTAGTTGAATTTGTTGAAGATTTTGAGAATCAACATCGTAAGGGTGCAAATTTATTTTGCACGGTTGTTTTACCAGTTTTTGTTACTCGACATCGCTGGGAAGCATTACTGCATAATCAATCCACCTATTTCCTGCGCAGCGCGCTTAGAGCAAAAGGAACCCGAATCATCACCACAGTTGGCTTCTATCTTTAATTAACCTGTGAACTCATTGTTATAAGCCTCTTCTCCATGGGAGCTCACATCTAAACCTTGGCGTTCCTGCTGATCTCCAACCCTTAGGGGAACAAATTTACGAATCAGGATTAACACCACATAAGTGCCAATCGCTACCCAAAGGATAGTGAACCCAGCTGCTTTCAATTGAATCAAAAGCTGGATTGGATTTCCAGCAAGTAATCCATTAGCCCCGGCAGGATTTAGTGTTTTCATCGCAAATATTCCTGTTAGCAAAATACCTAGCAAACCAGCTAATCCATGAACCGGTAAAACATCAAGGCTGTCGTCTAATTTTAAACGCGCTTTTAGCTGAAGCGCACTGTTGCATAGCCATGCGGCAAAGCCGCCAATAACCATTGCGGCAAGTGGGCTAACAAATCCAGCCGCTGGAGTGATTGCAACTAAACCAGCCACTGCTCCGGTGGCGGCCCCCACGGCGGTGGGCTTGCCCCGCTGGATCGTGTCTATCAACATCCACACCAAAGCAGCTGTGGCACCAGCGGTGTTGGTTGTTATGCAGGCCAGGGCCGCCAGGTTTCCAGCAACAAGCCCGCTACCACCGTTGAAACCAAACCAACCAAACCAGAGCAAACCAGCGCCAAGCAATATAAAAGTCACATTGTGGGGAGGTGCCACCTGCTGGGGGTAGGCCCGCCTGGCACCAACCACAACAGCTGCCACCAATGCCGCCACTCCCGAGGCCATTTCCACCACATAACCACCGGCAAAATCAAGGGCTCCCATGCCACCGCTAACGCCAAGAAAGCCCCCAGGCCCCCACACCATGTGGGCTAGCGGGATGTAAACAAAAGTGCTCCAAAGCAGCAGGAAAAGCAGCCAAGCCCTGAAATTCATCCGTTCCACCACCGCCCCAGACACCAGAGCGGGAGTGATGATTGCGAAAGTGAGCTGAAATAAGGCCACGGCCCCATGGCTTGGGCCCCCTTCAGTGATTGGCACCGACCAATTGGATAGCCCCGCCCAGGCAAAACCACCAATGAAAGGCGCTAATGGGCCCGATCCAGGCGAAAAAGCAAGGCTGTAGCCATAGAGCATCCAAATAACGCTCACCACTGCCATGGCGCCGAAACTCATCATCAAGGTGTTGAGCACGTTGCGGCCGCGCACAAACCCCGCATAAAAAAGCCCAAGGGCTGGGGTCATCAATAAAACAAGCGCTGCACATATCAAGATGAAAGCGTTATTGGCCAGAGCTGCAGCAGACAAATTGTTTCCAGCGATCAATGTTCACGATGAACTTTTTCTCGGTTGGCTCATGTATCAGCGGCTACCGTTTGCACGAAAAAAGGCAGAAGGGTTTCCCCTCCTGCCTTGCTTGATCTGGAGGTAATACCTCCGGGAGTGGCGCTTAGTAGTCGAAGTCGCCGCCCATGCCGCCCATGCCGCCGCCACCGCCGCCGGCAGGTGCTGCGTCTTTCTTCTCAGGAAGATCAACCACGATGCACTCGGTAGTTAGCACCATGCCAGCGATAGACGCAGCATTTTGCAAACCGGAACGGGTCACCTTGGCGGGGTCGATGATGCCAGCAGCCAGCATGTCTACGTATTCGCCGGTTGCAGCGTTGTAACCCTCATTGAAGGGTTTGTGGCGGATGTTTTCAGCCACCACAGAACCATTGGCGCCTGCATTTTCTGCAATCCGCTTGAGCGGAGCATTAAGGGCAGAGGCAACGATTCGGGCACCGAGCAGTTCCTCACCGGAGAGGTTCTGTTGGGCCCATTCCTCAAGCACAGGGGCCAGGTGAGCCAATGTGGTGCCACCGCCGGGAACGATGCCTTCTTCAACGGCCGCTTTAGTGGCGTTGATGGCATCTTCTAGGCGCAGCTTTTTATCCTTCATTTCGGTTTCGGTGGCAGCGCCAACCTTCACCACAGCCACACCGCCGGCCAGCTTGGCCAAACGCTCTTGCAGTTTTTCCTTGTCGTAGGTGGAATCGGTTTCATCCATCTGCTTACGGATCTGCTCGCAACGAGCTTTAACTGCCACCTCATTGCCCTCGGCAACGATGGTGGTGGTGTCTTTATTAATGGTGACCCTGCGGGCGGTGCCGAGCATCTCGATTTTGGCGTTCTCAAGCTTGAGACCAGCGTCTTCAGTGATCAGTTGACCATTGGTGAGCACTGCCATGTCTTCAAGCATGGCCTTACGACGGTCGCCAAAACCAGGTGCCTTAACAGCAGCCACGTTCAGCACACCACGGAGGCGGTTTACAACGAGGGTTGCAAGGGCTTCCTTCTCGATGTCTTCAGCAATGATCAATAAAGGTTTGCCAGTGCGGGCGATTTGCTCGAGCACGGGCACCAGATCTTGCACCAAACCGATTTTTTTATCGGTAAGCAGGATGTAAGGCTCATCGAGCACAGCTTCCATGCGCTCGGTGTCGGTGGCAAAGTAAGGGGAGATGTAACCCTTATCAAAACGCATACCTTCGGTAACCTCCAATTCGGTGGTCATCGACTTACCTTCCTCGAGGGAGATAACACCCTCCTTGCCAACTTTATCCATGGCATCGGCAATCATCTGACCCACTTCTTCGTCGTTGCCGGCGGAGATGGAACCAACTTGAGCGATGGCTTTGCTGTCGGTGATCGGTTTTGCCTGCTCTTCGATCTTCTTAACTAGAAAATCAGAAGCCTTTTCGATACCACGCTTCAAGGTGATGGCATTGGAGCCAGCAGCCACGTTGCGCAAACCGGCTTTAACCATGGCATGGGCCAACACCGTGGCGGTGGTGGTGCCATCGCCTGCGGCATCATTGGTTTTGGATGCAGCCTGACGAATCAGAGCTACGCCGGTGTTCTCGATGTGATCTTCGAGTTCGATCTCTTTGGCGATTGTTACACCGTCATTGATGATCTGGGGGGCGCCGAATTTCTTCTCGAGCACCACATTGCGGCCCTTGGGGCCGAGGGTTACGGCAACTGCCTCAGCAAGGATGTCGATGCCGCGTTCGAGGGCCCTACGGGCTTGCTCGTTATAAATAATGCGCTTGGCCATGGGTTAAGTACCTACGGATTGGAGTTAGTGGGAAAAAGCAAATAACTGAGGGCTGTTGCCTCAGGAAACAACTGCGAGAATGTCCTTTTCGCTGAGCAACACAAATTCGTCTCCACCGAGCTTGATGTCGGTGCCGGCGTATTTGGAATAGAGCACCTTGTCGCCAATGCTCACCTCAGGGGTTTGGCGGGTGCCGTCATCGTTGTGCTTACCAGGGCCCACCTGCACCACTTCACCCACTTGGGGCTTTTCTTGGGCGGTGTCTGGCAACAGGATGCCACCTGCGGTTTTTTCGTCGGAGGCGGAAACTTTGATAAAAATGCGGTCACCGAGGGGTTTCACGGTGGACACGCTGAGGGATACAGCAGCCATGACGTCTGGTTTTTTGTCTCAGGGCGTGGGGTTTGAGCAGAGGCGAAGGGCAATTAGCACTCGCACCGCTTGACTGCCAACTTAGTGGCGATAGCTGGTGGGACGCAATTGGGACAGCGGGACGGATCACCGAACCACTAACCGAACCACTGATCTGCGAGCCAAGCCGAGCTTGCGCCGCCCCGGTGGTAATGTTGCCCCGCCCGAAAGGCCTAGCCTTTCCGCCCTAACGCTTCAAACCATGGCCGCTGCAGCAACCGCCACAACCGGCGCCAAAGGAATCGTCCGCCAGGTAATTGGACCTGTGCTCGATGTTGAATTCCCCGCCGGCAAGTTGCCGCGCATCTTTAACGCCTTAGAAATCAAAGGCACAAATAGTGCTGGGCAAGCCATTGCCCTCACTGCAGAAGTTCAGCAATTGCTCGGCGACCATCGCGTAAGGGCAGTTGCCATGAGCACCACCGATGGCCTTGTGCGCGGCATGGAAGCCCTCGATACGGGCGCTTCGATTTCAGTGCCCGTTGGCGAAGCAACCCTGGGCAGAATTTTCAATGTTCTTGGCGAACCCGTAGACGAGCAAGGTCCTGTTGCCACAGACCTGAGATCTCCCATCCACAGGCAGGCCCCAAAACTCACCGATCTTGAAACCAAGCCCAAGGTTTTTGAAACCGGCATCAAAGTTATCGATCTGTTAGCCCCCTACCGCCAAGGCGGCAAGGTTGGCCTCTTCGGCGGTGCTGGGGTTGGTAAAACCGTGTTGATTCAGGAACTGATCAACAACATCGCGAAAGAGCACGGCGGCGTATCCGTATTTGGTGGTGTTGGCGAACGCACCCGCGAAGGAAACGACCTTTATCAAGAATTCAAAGATTCAGGCGTTATCAACGAAGAAGATCTGAGCAAATCGAAAGTAGCCCTCTGCTACGGCCAAATGAACGAGCCCCCAGGCGCTCGCATGCGGGTGGGCCTTTCAGCTCTCACCATGGCTGAACACTTCCGCGATGTGAACAAACAAGACGTGCTGCTGTTCATCGACAATATTTTCCGTTTTGTACAGGCCGGTTCAGAAGTGAGCGCCCTCTTGGGCCGCATGCCATCGGCCGTGGGTTACCAGCCCACCCTGGGCACCGACGTGGGCGAACTGCAGGAGCGCATTACCTCCACCCTCGAGGGTTCAATCACCTCGATTCAGGCGGTTTACGTACCAGCAGACGACCTCACCGATCCAGCCCCTGCCACCACCTTTGCCCACCTTGATGCCACCACGGTGTTGAGCCGCGGCCTCGCTTCAAAGGGCATCTATCCAGCCGTGGATCCCCTGGATTCCACCAGCACCATGCTTCAACCAGCCGTGGTTGGAGATGAGCACTACCGCACGGCAAGGGCAGTGCAGTCCACCCTGCAGCGCTACAAAGAACTGCAAGACATCATCGCCATTCTTGGCCTTGATGAACTTTCCGAGGAGGACCGTCGCACCGTTGATCGGGCCCGCAAGATTGAAAAATTCCTTTCCCAACCCTTCTTTGTGGCTGAGGTATTCACTGGTCAATCCGGTGAATACGTAAAACTTGCCGACACCATCAAGGGTTTCCAGATGATCTTGGCTGGTGAGCTAGATGATCTTCCCGAGCAAGCCTTCTACCTCGTTGGCAACATCGAGCAAGTGCGCGCTAAGGCCGAAAAGCTTCGTGCCCAATCCAAGGGTTGATCCCCGCTCCCATCCCTGAGGCTTAATTTCAATGCCCTTAACCCTGCGTGTGCTCTGCCCCGACCAGAGCGTGTTCGACGGCTCTGCCGATGAGGTAATCCTGCCCAGCACCACTGGTCAACTGGGGGTGCTGCCGGGCCATATTTCCCTGCTAACGGCCCTCGAGGTGGGAGTGCTTAGGCTACGGGAAGGTAGCCGCTGGACCTCCATTGCCTTGATGGGAGGCTTTGCCGAAGTGGAGGCAGATGAAGTAAATGTGCTGGTTAATGGAGCCGAACCAGCCAGTTCGATAAATGCAAGCACAGTTCAACAGGAACTGGAAGCAGCTCAACAGGCAGCAGCCAGCTTTGAAGGAAAAGCCAATAGCCCTGAAAAATTCAAAGCTAATCAGGCTTTCCAGATTGCAAAGGCAAGGCTACAAGCAACAAAGTAAAAAACAATAAATAGTAAACAATAAAAAAACCGGGCAGTTAATTTACTAACTGCCCGGTTTTTTTTATCAGGCGGTACCGCAGAAGGTAACTTCAGGGAATTTCAGTTTCGCTTCATCCAAGCCCTTACCTTTACCCTCTTCCTGCCAGTAGTTAATAACTTCAGTGGCCTTATTCAGGATTTCAACCCTTTCGTTTTCTGTTATCCAACTCTTAGATTCAATTACCCCCTTTAGGGTTTCCCATGCATCCTCCCGGGGCCAAAAGAAGTAAGCGGTGAGAGGGCTTGGGCCGCCACCAACTATTTGATCAACCGCCAAAGCAACGTTATCGGGCAACCAAAGGATTTTGAGCAAGAACCTCCCTTCATCGGCCTTTGGCGTATATCCAGAGGGCACCCCATCCGCATCAATTGTTGCCTTGGCCAGCACCGCATTGGCGCTCTTCATGCCGCTGGGCTTTTCAATAACCTCTTCAGCTACAGCTTCAGGTGATGCCTCAGTTGTTGAAAGCTCAGTTGTTGGAAGAACGGCTGCCGGATTGGCTTCAGTGGTGTCGGGATCTGTCACGGTGATGGTTTCTAGGCTCAAAAGTTGAGGGGCAACAAACCTGACGCTGCAGGTAATCAACTATTTTACCAGCCACTCTCCTTGCTCCCATCGCCACCACCGCCCTACTGCTCTTCGACATAGATGGGGTAATCCGCGATGTTGGCGGCAGCTACCGCAAGGCCTTAGCTGAAACCGTTCACCACTACAGCGGTTGGCGCCCTGAGCCCGATTGCATAGATGCCTTAAAAAGCGAAGGGGCCTGGAATAACGATTGGGATGCCAGCTTGGAATTGCTGCGTCGCAGCAACAGCCCGCTACCAACGCGACAAGAATTAATAGGCGTCTTTAGTGATTTTTACTTCGGCGGTGATCCCGATGGCCCAGCTCAACAGTGGCATGGCTTCATCGGCAGTGAGCCATTGCTGTTGGATGCTGATTTTTTTAAAGCCCTCAGCGCCGCAGGCCTGGTTTGGGGATTTGTTAGCGGAGCTGAACCCCCATCGGCCCGTTATGTGCTCGAACAACGCCTTGGCCTAATAAATCCACCACTGGTAGCCATGGGGGATGCCCCAGATAAACCCAATCCCCAGGGCTTAATCCAGCTAGCCAGCCAGCTTTTGGCTAGGCATGGCTGTAGCCCCCTAGGGCATGGGGCACCTCCGGTGGCCTACCTGGGCGACACCGTTGCCGATGTACGCACGCTGCTCAATGCCAAAAAGCTAGTTCCAAACCAGCGCTGGCTAAGTTTGGCCGTGGCACCACCCCATCTGCATTCAGCTGAAAACCAACTAGCCCGCAACAGCTATGGGCAAACACTTATGGCGGCAGGAGCTGATCGCCTACTGCTCCATCCCAGGGAAAGCCTCGAGGTGATGCTCGAGCTGAGCTAAACCATTTGAGCTGAAAATCAGCCCTGTTTTTCCATATCGGCTGGTGCTTTGAGGGCAGCGGCTGTTAACACTTCACAACCGGTTGCCGTTACGGCAACGTCATCTTCTATGCGGATGCCAATACCTTTCCAGCGGCTTTCAATCTGGGGTTGTCCATCAGGCACCGGCAATCGATCGCTCACATACAAACCCGGCTCAACAGTTAGCACCATCGACTCCTCCAGCTCCACCGGATGTTCCCCCAATCGATAGGCGCCCACATCGTGCACATCAAGGCCAAGCCAATGGCCAGTGCGGTGCATATAAAGATGGCGATAGGCACCCTGCTCGATCAAGCCATCCACATCACCTTTCAGCAAGCCAAGGCTGCGCAACCCAGTAACAAGGACGCGCACTGCGGTTTCATGCACACGTTCAGCGCTGTTGCCAGGTTTCACCTGATCCACCGCAGCCAGTTGGGCTGATAAAACAACTTCGTAAAGGGCCCTTTGTTCAGGGCTAAAACGGCCATTGATCGGAAAGGTGCGGGTGATATCACCGTTGTAATGGTCTTGAAGGCTGCAACCGGCATCGATCAAAAGCAAATCACCAGCCTTCAAAACCGCATTGTTGGCGGTGTAATGAAGGATGCAGGCGTTATCGCCGCCGGCCACGATCGAGGGATAGGCGCAGCCGCGACAGCCATTGGCAACAAAATGCTGCTCTATTAGGGCCCGCACCTGGGTTTCATTCATGCCAGGTTGCACCGCCAAACGTGCCAATTCATGGGCCTCGGCGCTGATGCGAGCAGCTTCCCGCAGCTGAACCAATTCCTCCGCTTCCTTACGCAGGCGCATGGAGTGCAAGATCGGGCAGGGGGCCACCAAGCGATCCGCTCCCTGGCCTCGCCTGGGGGCCCGATCAAGCTGCTGGGCCCAAGATTTCAACACCAACGTTTCGATGGCCGCATGGCGCCCCACTCGAAAACAAAGGCCCTCTGCCCCCTCCAAATACTGGGGCAATAATTCAGCTAATTGCTCCAATGGATGGGCAAGATCAGCGCCAAAACGCCCTACCGCCCCATCAACGCCCCAACGGAAACCATCCCACACCTCAGCCAAGGGATCCTTAGCTGGCACAAACAAAACAAAAGGATTTTCAGGCCGGTGGGGCAAGAAAAGAGCCACTGCACCGGGCTCATCAAATCCAGTGAGGTACCAAAAATCGCTGTCTTGTCGAAATGGAAATTCCACATCGGCATGGTGCCGTTGGGCCTCTGCCCCAGGGATTACCGCGGCCAGGCCGCCTAGGGCAGAAATGAACTTTTCACGCCGCTTGGCGTAGTTAATCGGCACAGTGAATCTGTCGCCCCTTGGGGCAGGCGGTTAAATGAGTGTGTCAGGTTGGCTCGCCCTTTGGGTTTCTGTGAGCGATTTCCTAGTTCTGGCTGGTTTGGTAGTGCTGGTGGTGGGTGGTTCTGCCCTTTCTTCCGCTGTGGAAGCAGCACTGCTAACGGTGAACCCCCTGAGGGTTCACGACATGGTGGCCAAAGGGGTGCCTGGGGCATTGCTGCTGCAAAAGCTCAAAGGCCGACTGCCAAGAGTGCTGGCAACGGTGGTAATCGCCAATAACCTTTTCAATATTTTTGGCAGCCTCATGCTCGGTGGCTTTGCCGCTGTGGTTTTCAAAAACCAAAAGATGGGTGGAGAAGCCCTCACAATTTTTTCCTTTGCCCTCACCTTGGTGGTGATCCTGCTGGGCGAAATCCTGCCTAAGGCCCTGGGCACACGCATGGCTGTTTCCATCTCCCTACTCAGTGCCCCAGCCCTCGCCCTAATGGTGCGTTTAGGCACACCATTAATACTTTTGTTGGAAACTTTGATGCCAGCCCTCACCGCCGAAAGTGAACTCACAACCGACGAAGAGGAAATTCGCCTACTGGCCAGGCTCGGTTCCCAAAAGGGTTTGATCGAAGCGGATGAGGCCGCGATGATCGCCAAGGTATTTCAATTAAACGACCTCACAGCAAGGGATTTAATGCTGCCAAGGGTGTCGGCCCCGAGTCTTAACGGCAATTGCCGCATCGAAGAGCTAAGGGACACCCTGTTAAGCCAGGAAGCGCCTTGGTGGGTGGTTTTAGGCGAAGAGGTGGATGAGGTTTTAGGGGTTGCAAGCCGCAATGAACTGCTTACCGCCTTGCTTCAAGGCCGCGGTAATGCCAGTGCTGCAAGCCTGTCGCAACCTGTGGAATTTGTGCCGGAAATGATCCGAGCTGATCGACTGCTCACCAGTTTTCGGCGCCGCAGCGATTCTGTTCGCGTAGTGGTGGATGAATTCGGTGCCTTTGTGGGTTTGATTGGTGCCGATGCAGTGCTGGCTGTTTTAGCCGGCTGGTGGCGCCCCCGCCATGAAGCCAGCGGCAGCAGATGACGCGCGAAAGATGACTCCCGAAAACCTTGCTGCCATCGCATCACCCCTCCAGCGTTGGCGTGCCCAACTGCAACTGAGTGGCCGTGAACAGGCCGTGCTTGGGCCCGAGCTGAGGAGCTTGGATAAACAATTGCAGCGGTTCAAGCAAGGCACCCTGCGGCTATCGGTGTTTGGCCGGGTTGGAGTGGGAAAAAGCAGCCTGCTCAATGCCCTACTAGGAGAAGCAAAATTTGCCACCGATGTGGCCCACGGCTGCACCCGGGAACAAAAAACAGCCCCCTGGCCCCAGCAAATTCCTGGCTTGGGTTCCCTGTTACTTGTAGACACCCCAGGCATTGATGAAATTGCTGGCCCCGCCCGCCAACGGCTCGCCACCAAGGTGGCCAATGGCAGCGATTTGATTTTATTTGTGCTTGATGCCCATCTCACCAGCCCTGAATTAGAAGCGCTCCAGCTATTGCGGCGCAGTGGCAAACCGCTGTTTCTTGTGGCAAACGGGGCCGACCGTTGGAGCCCAGAGCAGCGCCACAGCCTCCAGCTTGCAATCAAACAGCGGGCGGGCAGGGAATTAGAGCTGGTTTGGGTTGCTGCTGCCCCCCGCCAGGCTGAATTGCTTGCCGATGGCAGGGTGCGCAGCAGGGAGCTTGCACCCCAGGTGGAAGCCTTAAAAATTCAGTTGCTTGATTTTCTGCAAAGTTATGGGCCATTGCTGTTAACGGTTAACAGCCTGCATCGGGCCGAGGGCTTTAGCCGTCATCTCCTAGAGCAGCGCCTTAAGCAAAGACAAAAAGCTGCCCAGAATCTGATCGGTCGTTTTGCCACCCTAAAAGCGGCTGGATTAGCGATTAATCCAATGGCAATGCTTGATCTTGCTGGCAGTGCAGCTGCTGATGGGGCCCTAGTGCTGCAGCTTTGCCAGCTCTATGAATTACCGCTCCACAGCCCTCAAACCAAAAAGCTGTTGCAACACATCGGCCAGAACAGTGCCCTAGTGGGGGGGGTGCAGTGGGGTTTACAGGGTTTATTGGGTTTGCTCAAACAGCTGCTTTTGCTGGCCGCCCCAGCCAGTGGTGGGCTCAGCCTTGCCCCTGCGGCACCTGTTGCCCTAGCCCAAGTGGCCCTAGCGGTTCATGGCACCCGTAGAACAGGGCGCGAAACCACTAAACAGTTGCTGCTGGCAGCCCACCGCGGCCGCAGTAGACCAGCAGCCCTGTTGCGGCGCCTTACGCAACTGGAACCAAAGGCAAATAGCTGGCTTATGCAGCATCCCCCCTGGTCCCCCAGTCCGCTGCCATGAGCAAAACGATTGCCCTGTTTGGCACCAGCGCCGATCCACCAACCGTTGGGCATCGAGCCGTGCTCGAAGGCCTAATCGAGCTATACCCGCTTGTTTGTACCTGGGCGAGCGAGAACCCCTTCAAGCAACACGGCGCTCCATTGGAGGTGCGCGCTGCCCTATTGGGGGCTGTAGTGCAGGAATTGTCTGCAAAACATCCGCCCAACAGTTTGCAATTGCGCCAGGATTTCAGCAGCAGCAGGGCCATTAACAGCTTGGATATAGCCCGCGCCCAATTTCCAAGCCATGAAGCGGTAATGGTGGTGGGAAGCGATCTATTGGCTCAAATCCCCAGTTGGTATGCAGTTGAAAAATGGTTGCCCCAGTGCCAACTGGCGGTGGTTCCACGCTGCGGCTGGCCAGTGTTAGCAAGCCAATTGGCGCCACTTGAAAAACTAGGCGCGAAGCTCAGCCATCTGCCATTGCAGATTCCAGAGTCCGCCAGCTCCAGTGTGCGGCGCCATCCCAACCCAGAACTGGTACCCGCCGCCCTCCTACCCCAACTGGTAGAGCAGAATCTGTATGGATTCACCGCTGCCGACCTTCCCTCCCCGTGCGGATCGCCCTGATCCAATGCAATCCCTTGATTGGGGATCTGGCCGGTAACCGCGCTGCATTGGCAACCCATTGCCTTGAGGCGATTGCCGCAGGGGCCAGCCTTGGCCTAGCGCCTGAATTAGTGCTTTGGGGGTATCCCCCCCGCGACCTGTTGCTGCGCTCGGCTTTGGTGGAGGAGCAGCAAAACCAACTCAATATTCTTGCCAGCAGCTTGCCCGCTGGGTTCAGCCTGTTAGCTGGGGTAGTTGAACCCGTTGCTGAGCATCTTTACAACGGAATGGCCCTGATTCAAAAAGATAAATGGCAGGTGGTAGCCCGCAAACAACTACTGCCCAACTACGACGTTTTTGATGAGCAGCGTTACTTTTTATGCGGTAATCAACCCTGCTGGATCAACATAAATGAACCAGAAACAAGTACTTCACTGCGTTTAGGGCTCACCCTCTGCGAAGACCTTTGGGTAGATGAAAACCAAACCAACTGCAAACCAAATCCAATTACTGCATTAAAAAGTTTTAAGCCTCAGTTACTAATAAACCTTTCCGCTTCCCCCTACGGCCGCGGTAAACAACAGCAGCGCCTAAAGCTGGCAGCAGCAGCAGCAGAGCAGCTGCAATGCCCGGTGATTTATGTGAATCAGGTGGGGGGCAACGACGAATTGATCTTTGATGGCAACAGTTTTGTGATGGCAACCTCTGGCGCCCTGGAACTGCAGCTTCCCTGCGCTCAAAGCTCAGTTCAATGCTGGGATAGCAACGCAAGTGCCACAGGTAGTTATTTAGAGATAACGCCAGCGCCAAGCACCAGTTCAGAACTTGAGGAGCTTTGGCAGGTTTTGGTGTTGGGTTTGCGCGACTACGCCCATAAATGTGGCTTTCGCACTGCTCTTTTGGGCCTTAGCGGCGGGATTGATTCCGCCCTGGTGGCATGTTTAGCGGTGGCCGCCCTGGGGGCTGCCCAGGTGCGCAGCCTGCTGATGCCCTCCCCCTACAGCTCCGAAGGTTCAGTGAGTGATGCTGAGGCTTTGGCAAATCGCCTTGGCATAGCTCACAGCTTGGTGCCCATTGAAACCCTTATGGATGCCTACAACCAGGGCCTAACCCCTGCCCTTGGTGGCGCCCCCCAGGGCATCAGCGCTGAAAATTTGCAATCGCGCATCCGCGGCACGCTTTTGATGGCAATAGCAAATCAAGAGGGTCAATTACTGCTGGCAACAGGCAATAAATCTGAGTTGGCGGTGGGTTATTGCACCCTTTATGGCGACATGAATGGGGGCTTGGCCGTAATTGGTGATCTATTTAAAACGGATGTTTTTGCCTTGGCCGCTTGGTTAGATAGCCCCGCCAGCGCTGGGCAAAGAAAATTATCTGGCTTAACAAGTGAAGGCCCCCTGATCGGTGCAGCAATCCTGGAAAAAGCGCCAAGCGCCGAATTGCGCCCTGATCAAAAAGACAGCGATTCCTTGCCCGATTACCCCTTGCTCGACCCCTTGCTACGGGAGCTGGTGGAACACCATGCAAGCCCTGAACAGCTGATAAATGCAGGCCAAAACAAAGCTCTCGTAAACCATGTGTGGCAACTGTTGCGGCGGGCTGAGTTCAAACGCCGCCAAGCAGCACCGGTTTTAAAAGTGAGTAGCCGCTCCTTTGGCAGTGGTTGGCGCATGCCAATTGCCTCAGGTGGCTGAAATCTTTACTGGCGCATAGGCCAATAAGTAGCCAGGCTAAGGAGAGCAAAACCTCACCATGGCATCCATCAGCAGCATCGGCATTCCGCGGGAAATTAAGCGGGATGAGAAACGGGTTGCCCTTACCCCAGATGGAGTGAGGGAGTTGGTTTCTGTTGGTTTAGAAGTGCGGGTAGAACATGGCGCCGGTGCCGGCGCCGGCATCCACGACGAAGCCTTTACCCAAGCTGGTGCCCAACTGGTGGATTGTGAAACCGCCTGGGCTGCCCATCTGGTTGTGAAGGTAAAGGAACCCCAGGAACAGGAATTTCAATATTTGCGCTCTGATCTAGTGCTGTTTACCTACCTGCACCTAGCTGCCTACCCAGCGGTGGGGAAAGCCCTGCTAAACGCTGGATGCACCTCAATTGCCTATGAAACGGTGCAACTTGAAGATGGCAGCTTGCCCCTGTTAGCGCCAATGAGCGAAATTGCTGGGCGGCTAGCCACCCAGGCCGGGGCCTACCTATTGGAGAAACCCCATGGCGGCAGGGGGGTGCTTTTGGGTGGTTGCACCGGAGTAAAACCAGCGCGGGTGGTGGTTTTAGGGGCAGGCACCGTGGGTTGGAATGCGGCCCGCATAGCCGCGGCCATGGATGCAGAGGTGTTGCTTTTAGATCGCTCCCCCCAACGGCTGCGCAGCCTTGAGGCCCAGCGGCGCGGCAGGCTTGTGAGCTTGGTTAGCAGCCGCGGCCTGATTGAGCGGGTGGTACCCACCGCCGACCTCCTGATCGGCGCTGTTTTAACCCCAGGAGGCAGGGCGCCCACCTTGGTGGATGAACAGTTGGTGAAGCAAATGCGTCCGGGTTCAGTGATCGTGGATGTGGCAATTGATCAAGGCGGCTGCATTGCCACCAGCGAAGAAACCACCCACACCGAACCTGTGCTTGAAAAATTTGGCGTTCAGCACTACGCCGTTGGCAATATGCCAGGGGCTGTGCCATTCACTTCAACCGAAGCATTAGTAAGCGTTACCCTCCCTTACATTGTTACAATTGCAGGCAGAGGATTGAGCGAAGCAGTTACCGAAAGGCCTGAACTTTTGTCTGGGCTTAACACTATTGAAGGTTCTGTTTGCCATCCAGGTGTAGCTAAAGCACTTGGCCTAACTCCCAGGCACCCTATGGCTTGCTTGCGATAGGCAATGGCCTGTATAAACTTCCAGGGTTGAGGCCTTCCCTTAGTGCTACCACTAAACCTGCTGCCTCGCAATAGGTTTCCACTTGCCATAGGGGTGCTTCAAGGGCCTCAAAACCCAAGGCAGCCGCAGACACATTCATCAAACTGCTGTTACTTTGCACCGCAATAACGGGAATACAACGTTTAGTTGCCTCTAGAAGCGCTTCACCACCCATGGCAGCAGCAGGCACCACCACAGCGCCCACCTGATCGATCGAAAGTTCACCGCTTTGCCATGGATTAATGGCTGGTTGCAAATTGGGGGCGCGGCTCAAACCCACGAGCACACAAGGTAGAAACGTATGGCCTAATTCTTCAGCGGCGGCACGGGGATCTAATTCATTTAGTAGTGGTAGGGCGGCCAAGGCAGGGGCATGGGCGCAGGGAATACCTAGCTGGCGCACTAAAAGATGGCTAATAATTGCCTCTGCCCCTGCCAGGGCGTCTACACCAGCGCCACAGCGATAGGCCTGCAATTCGCTGCTATCGGGTTCATCGGGGAAACGGGCCACCACTGCAATGGCAGTGGCACCAGCCGCTTTTAGCTTTTCTCCCGCCTGCAACAAGCGATCTGGATGCTTCAGGCTGCCCCAACTGCTGCCACTTGAACCCTGGGAAAGGCTCACCCCAAGCGGGCCATCGCTGATCAAAACCGGGCCAATATCCAAGCCAAGGGTGGCGCGGGCCGCGTCGAGCACCTGTTGATGGCGCAACAATAAATTTGCTTCGATGGCAGCATCAAACAACACACCGATGCGCTGGCGTCTGCAGGGGCTTAAGCGCCAATCACCTCTGGCAAAACCATCAAGGGCCCAGCCCTCCACGTAATGAATACGTTGATCGCTCCAATACAGGGAAGCGCCATTCAACACATTGGGATGGCTTATCAAACACCCACTGGCTGCAGCTAATAAACGGGCCACCGGCAGGGCATCCCCGGCAAATCCACCCTGCTCACAGGCGATACCGGTGGGAATTATCAACAAAGTTGGCAGGGGATTCATCAAACCAGCAACACCGCCTCCAGCTGCAGCCATTGCAAATCAGCGCGTAATTCAGCTGCGGTAATCGCCCAGCGCAGGGGTTCCCCATGGGCACTGAGCGCATGCCTACACGCACCGGCTGGATCATTTAGCCATTGCTGCCGTGGCAATTCAAAGTCAACTTGGATGGCTATCAATTTCAGCTCAACCAATTTTTTAGATTCATTTTTAGATTCATTTTTAGATTCGTTCACTTTTGATACTTACCAAACTGAGCTTCATATAGAGCATCTTCTTGGCATGCCAATAACTGCAAATCACTGCGGGGATAGGCCACACACATCAAAGCAAAACCCTGATTTCGCAGTTCCTGTTTCACACCCATTGCATCGGGTTGATCAACGCTGCCCGCTTCAATGCGAGCTGCGCAGGTGGTGCATACCCCCGAACAGCAGGAGCTTGGCAAGGCTAAATCCGCCGCCTCTGCCGCCGAAAGCAGGGTTTGATCAGCGGCGCAATTAAAACTGTGCAACTGATCATTGATGCGGATAGATACCGCGTATACCTGGGCCATAGCTCGCCTTAGGGCATCAGATTGCCATCTTGCCGCAGGGGGTCCCACAGGCTGGGATGGGGGGGCAGATATTCAGCGCTGGTGGGCCCGGGCGGTGCGGTTAGCACAAGGTCGAAACTAATTGAGAACCGAGTGTTATCACTGCAATTCTCAAGTACTGCATGGTCTAGGCGGGCGGGGAACAGGAGCAATAATCCAGCGTGGGCGGCAACGTCATGGTGGGAAATACTGCGGGCTGCAGATGCTTCAAGGGGGCCCTGGCCACCAACTGCCATGCCAGGAATCAATTCATTAAGGGGATTTGGATTAAATAAACGCAGGGCTCCACATTTACCGCTGCCATTACCACTTAAGTAATAAACAGCACTCAAATGGGCATTGGGATGGTGATGGCGGCCAATCAATTGACCAGGCTCACTAATCACCGGCCAACTGCGTTGAATATGCACACAAACGCTGCCAGGCTTAAATCCCAAGCCAAGCAAATAATCAGCCACATACTTATCAAGTTGCTCTACCAACCAAGCGGCATCCTGGCAGCGATGTATTTGATGGTGGCCGTGTAAATCACCGGTCCATGCGCAACCCGGCTCTGAGTTGCCTTCGGCGCTGCCCCGCATAGCAAGGAATTGCTGCAGTAAACAGGCAGTATCTATGGGATCGGGCTTAAGTTGAACAGCGGCTAACGCCACTGAAAACAGGTTATTTATCAGCGGTAATTGCTGTTCACCCACCTCAAGCCATTGCCGATGCTCCGCCCACAACTTCAAGAATTTCTTGGGTAATTGCAGCCTGGCGCGCCTTGTTGTAGTCGAGGGTTAGAGACTTTGCTAAAGCCTTGGCATTATCACTTGCATTATTCATGGCAGTCATCCGGCTGGCCAATTCACTGGCAGAGGCTTCCTGCAAAGAGCGCAAGATTTGATTCTGCAAATACAATGGCAATAGAGAATCAAGCAACTCGCTGGGGCTTTGCTCAAAAACAATATCGGATTGTAATTTAGGTTGAGTATTAGCTGATGATGAGCGCTCTACCGATAACGAACCCTCCTTGGATGTAAGCCGGAAGATTTCATCATCGGGCTTTGCAATTCCTTGGGGGTCGAGGGGAAGAAGTGTTTGGTAAACAGGGTTAGTGCTCACCAAGTTAATGAACTTGGTGAAAATTAGCTCAACGCGATCGGTGCCACCGCCTATGAATTCAGCAAGTAACACCTGGGCGATTTTATTTGCCTCAGCTGCATTTGGAACCTGGTTTAGGCCAATGAAACTATTCACAATTGGATATTTCCGGTTGCGGAAATAAACATCAACCTTGCGGCCAATAGTAATTAGTGAAAGCTCATGACCAGCCGCCTTCAATTCAGCAAAACGTTGTTCGGTGCGTTTGATTATGTTTGCGTTGTAGCCACCGCACAATCCACGGTCGCCTGTGATTGCCACCAGGGTGATGTGGCGAGGTTCACGGGTTTGCAATAGGGGGGTATCGGCCACCTCAAAACCCATGCGGGCTTGCAAACTTTCTAAAACCCGAGCCAAGCGATCAGCAAAGGGTCTAGTGCGCAATACCTGTTCTTGAGCCCTGCGCACTTTCGCCGCAGCCACTAAGCGCATTGCTTCTGTGATCTTGCGGGTGTTTTTAACCGAACTGATGCGGTCGCGTATCTCTTTAAGGTTGGCCATGTTTTAAACCTCAGGCTGCGACCATAAGGCCAGCCACAACTTCCTTGATCGCTGTTTTGAGCGTTGCTTCAGAGGCATCACTCAGCACTTTTTCAGTTTGCACTGCCTTGATGTATTCAGGCTGGCTGCTCTTGAGATACTCGCGAAGTTCACGCACAAATTCAGCAACCTTTTCAACGGGCAGTTCATCCAGGTAACCCTTGGTGCCCGCATACACAATTGCCACCTGCTCAGCAAGAATCAGGGGGCTGAACTGGGGCTGTTTTAGCAATTCCCGCAGGCGCTTACCCCTGCCAAGTTGGGCTTGGGTAGCTGCATCCAAGTCGGAGGCAAACTGGGAGAAGGCCGCCAGTTCATCGAATTGGGCGAGCTCTAATTTCAAGGTGCCGGCAATTTTCTTAATCGCCTTGGTTTGAGCTGCACCACCCACCCGGCTCACCGAGATACCAACGTTGATGGCTGGTCGCAAACCTGAGTTGAAAAGGTCTGAACTCAGGAACACCTGGCCATCGGTGATTGAAATCACGTTTGTTGGGATGTATGCAGACACATCACCCGCCTGGGTTTCAATGATGGGAAGGGCGGTCATGCTGCCCTTGCCCATGGCATCAGACAACTTGGCAGCGCGCTCAAGCAAACGGCTGTGGCAATAGAAAACATCTCCTGGATATGCCTCCCTGCCTGGGGGACGACGCAGCAATAGCGACATTTGGCGATAGGCCTGGGCCTGTTTTGTTAGGTCGTCGTAGATAACCAAAGTTGCTTTGCCTTGATACATGAAGTGCTCAGCAATGGCAGCTCCTGTGTAAGGGGCTAGGTATTGCAGTGAAGCGGGTTCAGAAGCACTAGCCGCAACAATCACGGTGTAATCAAGGGCTCCCTTTTCGCGGAGTACATCCACAAGGTTTGCAACGGAGGCAGCCTTTTGACCAATGGCTACATAAACACAAACCACATCTTCACCCTTTTGGTTGATGATGGTGTCGATGGCGATAGCACTCTTACCGGTTTGGCGGTCGCCGATTATCAATTCTCGTTGGCCCCTGCCGATGGGGATCATTGCATCGATGGCGGTGATCCCGGTTTGCATCGGTTCATGCACCGATTTGCGTTGAATGATTCCAGGGGCCATGGATTCAATCAAACGAGAGTCGCTAGTTGCTATCTCGCCCTTGCCATCAAGGGGTAAACCAAGGGGGTTAACAACCCTGCCCAACATCGCTTGGCCAACGGGCACTGAAGCGATTTTTCCCGTGGCCTTAACTGTGCCGCCCTCTTGGATACCAACACCTTCCCCCATCAACACAACACCAACGTTGTCGTCTTCCAAGTTGAGGGCCAAGCCTTCGGTGCCATCTTCAAAAACCACCAACTCACCGGCCATCACCTGTTCGAGGCCGTAGATGCGAGCGATTCCATCGCCAACTTGCAACACGGTGCCAACATTGCTCACCGAAATAGATTTGTCGTAGTCCTCAATTTGCTGTTTGAGGATGGCGCTGATCTCGTCGGGACGGATGGAAACCATGGCAGGAAAGCGGTGTTAGGGGAGGAGAGGGAACGGGTAATTGAAAATCAGGCGGCCCGTGCCAGGGACAGGCCAAGACGCTTCACCTGCCCAAGCAGGCTGGCATCTACTACCTGGGAGCCAAGTTGCACAACAAAACCACCAATCAAGGTGGGATCCACACTCAACTCAATATCCACTGAGTTGGTGCCGGCCATGGCCTTTACCTTCTCGGTGAGCTTGAGCTGCTGCTCCTTAGAAAGGGCAGTGGCGGAGATCACCTTGGCAAGGGTGATGCCCCGCAGCTCCCTATAGAGCTCAAGAAAACGATTAAGCACGGCATCAAGAATGCCGATGCGCTGTCTATCAACCAACACTTTGAGCAGATTCAGCATGGAAGGGCTGATGCTGGCTCCAAACATTGCCACAAGGGCACTTTTCTTAGCATCCAGGGCCAACACGGGGGAGCGCATTGCCCCTTGCAGATCAGCGGAGCTGTGCCAAGCATCAAGCAAGGCCTTTGCTTCAACGGCCAATGCGTCGGCACCACCGGCAGCTTCACCCACTTGAAGCAGGGCGTCGGCATAGGGGGTAGCTAGGGAATTAAGTAGTGGCATGGTTCTATCCGAGTGCCTCGATGGAACGATCTATCAATTGAGACTGCTTGGCGGCGGTGAGTTTTGCAGGTAGGGCCTCAATGGCCTTTTCCATGGCAGACCTGGCGGTTTCAAGCCTCAGAGCTTCCACAACCCTTGCGGCTTCGGCGCTCAAATTAGAAACTGCATCCTGCTTGATGCGGGCCATTTCCTCAATCGTGCGCCTTTCGCTGTCTTCCCTAATGGCCATGGCCCTTTGCTTGCCATCGCTAATGATTTTCAATGCGGTGGCTTGGGCTTGAGAAAGTTCTAAACGGCCTTCTTCAAGGGCTTTAGAAGCAATCACTAGGCGCTCTTCTGCATCCTTTAGGTCGGCCAGGATCGATTCACGCCGGCGTTCCAGGATTCCTCCCAAAAAGCCCTTGAGAAACCACACCAAAACCGCGATCACAATGATCAGGTTGATGATGTTGGTATCAAAAATATCTGTGTTTAAGCCAAACCCTTCGGTGGCAAGCAACAGTGGGGAAATAGTTGTCATCAGGCTGCAAGCAAGCGGTCAACTATCAAAGACCCGAGCTTGGTGGCTTGGGTATCGATGCCGGCAAAAGCTTCTGCTTTTTGGGCTTCGATTTGCACTCGAGATTTTTCCCGAGTGGCATTGGCATCTGCTTGGGCCAGGGCTAGGGCATCGCGAAAAAGGCGATCCACCTCCGCTTCAGCCTCTTGAACCAAGGCTTGGGATTGCTTTCTGGCATCAACCAACTGGGCTTTTAATTCCAGTTCTAGGCGTTCTGCTTGAACAAGTTTTTCCTTTGCCTCAGCGCGGCTAGAGCTGATGTAGCCCTCCCGCTCTTCCACCGCCTTACCAACGGGTCGGAAAAACAGGGCGTTGAGAATAAAAGTGAGCAGCACCACTTGCACTGCCATCAAAGGCAGGGTGGCATCTAAATCAAACAGACCGCCCTTGGGGGCAGCTGCTTCGGCCAGCATTAGCCAGCTATGCATGGAACCGGAGGCGCTGGGACAGGGGAATGGTGCTTAGGGGGCGTTCAAACGCCCCCTGGGGCCAATGATCAGCCGGCGAATGGGTTCGCAAACAGAAGCACTAGGGAAACCACCAAGCCGTAGATGGTTAGAGCTTCCATGAAGGCCAGGGAAAGCAGCAGGGTGCCGCGGATTTTGCCTTCGGCTTCGGGCTGGCGGGCAATGCCCTCAACAGCACCACCGGCAGCGGTGCCCTGGCCAATACCAGGACCGATGGCACCAAGGCCGACAGCGAGACCAGCGGCCAATACGGACGCAGCGGAGGTGATGGAATCCATGGTGGAACAGATGGGGTGGTGCGCTAGAAGCGCGGGACTAACTGGGAAGCGATCCCTGCGACTGGGACGTTGGCCGGAGAGCTAACGGGTGCGGAAAAAACCGAACCTGCGCGCAGGAGGTCTAGCAGATCGTGGGTACGATCCTTAGTGATGCTCTTCGTGCACGGCTTCACCGATGTAATAAGCGGCGAGGGTGGCGAAGATCAAGGCTTGGATGGCACTGGTAAACAAACCCAGAAACATTGCTGGTAGGGGTACCACCAATGGCACAAGGAAAGCGAGAACAGCTACTACCAATTCGTCGGCAAGAATGTTGCCAAATAAACGGAAAGATAGTGATAAAGGTTTAGTGAAATCCTCAACAATCTTGAACGGAAGCATGATTGGAGTTGGTTCCACGTAGTACTCGAAGTACCGCAAACCCTTCCTGCTTAAACCAGCGTAGAAATATGCAAGGGAAACCAACAAAGCCAAGGCGATGGTGGTGTTGATATCGGCGGTTGGAGCACCCAATTCTCCACTGGGGAGATGAACGAGTTTCCAGGGGATTAAAGCCCCTCCCCAATTGCTTACAAAAATGAATAGGAACAGGGTGCCAATGAAAGGCAGCCAATCCCGGTAAGCCTTTTCGCCGATTTGATCTCTAGCCAAATCACGCAAGTAATCCCAGAGAAATTCCAGGAGGTTCTGCACACCGCGGGGGTCGCGCTCCATCTTGCGGGTACCCGCTACCACGAGGGCAAGCAGGGCACCAATAACAATCCAGGAACTGAGAAAAACCTGACCATGCAGGTTTAGTTGACCAACTTTCCAATAAAGGTGTTGACCAACCTCGAGTTCGGCAAGGGGGAGGTTAAAAGGCACCGGAACCTAGGCGTTTGAGGAGGGTGAAGGGGAATTAGCAGCTGGCTTAACGATCCAGAGATCAAGGGCCGTACTGATAATCACCGCCGGCTTGTAGATCAGAAAACCGATCAGGGCCGGAAGGAGCTGCAAAAGGGGCCAGCGGGTGGAGAGCAGCACCAAAGTTACGGGTACGAGCAGCTGGACTTTGCCCACCTGCTTATTGGTTCCACCCAGTTTCTGCACCGATCGTGAGAGCAGAAACAGGTAAACCAAACCACCCATAGACCCGATGGCCACACTCAAGGCTGTGGGACCGTTGAATCGCCATCCAGCCACCAACACCGCTAGGGCAGAAAGCCCCAAAGTGAACAGCAGCAGGCGCCTTTGCAGGCTGCGATATTCAGCCATTGGATCAATTACTGGGCCGGTGACAAGCACCTCGCCAGGGGATGAAACAACGGGTGAGCTCGTAACCAAATCCTGCTCCAAAGGGGCAGGCAGAAGGGGCGATTCATCCCTACCGGAAAGCTGATGAAGAATCGAATCCCGCAGCGATCCTCCCTCGGCCGAGGCAGATGGAGAGGATGCCGTTGACGACACGATCGTTTCAGCGTCCAAGGCCCGCGGAATCTATCACGTGCCTTCAGTTATCCAAGCCGAGCAAAAGCACTCCAGATCCCCATAGTTGGCGGGCAATTTCAGATGTTTGGCTCGCCTCCCAGCCCAAATTGAGGTTGGAAAGCCTTGTTGGCATTGCTGACGTGGCTGCTAAACACTCCATAAAAGTGAGCTGCAACGGGCTCAAATTCAAAGGACGCAGCTCTTGATCCAAAAGACTTGCTCCAGGCCAACCCCAAAGGCAAGGGTTGCGCTCCAAGGTGGCTTGCCAAAGGAGTTCGTTGTTGTTCCAGCTTTGCCTTGGCAGCTGTTTGTTAGAGAGAAAAAACTCAAAATGGCTGATATCAGGATCGAGGGCTTCCATCAACAGCCATTGCTGCTCCTGGGGCAAGGCCTGGGCCCGCTCCAGCAATTCGCCCTCAAGTAGGCGCTTGGGATCCCATTGATCGGGGTTACTGAAACCAAGGAAGGTGAGCTCAGCCCCCTCCACAAATCGCCAAAGCCCCTGCAGGTTGTAGCTGGTTTCTTGGGGGTGGAGATACATGTCAGCAAAATTTGCATCTGCGCTTGTGTCGATCAACCAACGCTGTTCGTGCCTTTGTTTAAGCCTGTTGTCAGCCGGCAAGTTCTGGAAGAGTTGCCTTCCCAAGCGCAAACCATCCCCATCGCTTTTTGCCCCCAATAGGGCTAGCGAACGCTGAATTCGATGGATTTCCCAGCGGCCCCCATCCGCATACAAAAACAGGTGCAGCAATCCCCCTGGTGCCAGTAGGGGCGCTAGGGCCTTCAGACCATTTAGGGGATTTTCGAGGTGATGCAGCACCCCAACACTGTTGATGTGTTCAAAGGGTCCCTCCCCCGCCAGATCCAGCAAACTGCGCTGTTCAAAGCGCACCTGAGCCAGGCCACCGGAACGCCGCAATCTTTCACGGGCCACCTCAAGGGCACCACCGCTGATGTCTACGGCAAGGATTTCTGCCCCTGGATTGAGATGGGCGAGGTAGTCGGTGCTAACGCCCGTACCGCAGCCCGCATCAAGAATGCGCAGGGATTTGCCAGCCGCTGGGGTTGTGCCGGTGCAATGGCTATGGGCAGCCCGATGGCACCAACGCCAGTTGTAGCCAGGGGGTGGGCCGTCCTGGAGGGGATCACCTGGGTAGGGGAAGCGGTCGTAGAAAGCACCCACCACAGGGGTGGCCCCATCGGTAGCTGGGGGAACGGGTATGGCCATCAAATCCACGGATCAGCGGAAGATCTGAGCCTCTCATTCACCGGGGTGGGCTGCAAACATTTGTTCATCTGAATGCCGTTGGCTCCGGCCGCAGCCGTAATCTGCACAACAGAGGAGCTCATTCATGTCTGTAACCGCCAGCAGCGGCAGCCCCAGGGTTAGCCCCCAGCTTTACGACACCCTCCCACTCGCCAATGTTCGTCAAGCGGAACAGCAGGACCGCTTTCCGGATAAGGGCGAGCTAGATAGCCTCATAACCTTTTTCCAGAGCGGCCAAAACCGGGTTGAAGCCGCTCGCCGCCTGAGCGCCAATGCCAACGCGATCGTTGCCAAGGCGGCCAATCGCATTTTTGTGGGAGGCACCCCCCTTTCCTACTTAGATAAACCATTGGTTCCCGTTGCAGTGGGCGCTGCTGGGGAGGTGGCACTTGCAGCAGACCAAGCTGCTTTTGCTAGTTCGGTTCAAACCTTTGCCCAAGGCAGTGGCGGCAGCGGGCTGCTGGGGCGGATTCGGGAGGGTTTCCAAGCAGCAGCTGATGTGCAGGTGGTTATTCCATCTGGATTTACGCCAATCAATGTTTCGCGCTACGGCAACTCCAGGATGCGCAAGTCGTTGCGGGATCTGGGTTGGTTTCTGCGCTATGTGGGCTACGCCTTGGTGGCCGGCGATCCCAGCATTCTTGCGGTGAATGCAAGGGGCCTTAGGGATCTGCTTGAGAAGGGCTGCTCCCTGCCAGCCACAAACCTGGCACTGCAGGAGATGCGGGCGGCCTCAGCTGATTTGTTTGTTGATAACCCAACGGCTCGGGAGCTGGTTATCGCTTGCTTCAATGTGCTCATTGATGAGTTGGCGGTTTCCACCCCCTCCACCCGTCAAAGGCTTGGCAGCCCTCAGCAGCAGGGATTGCAGCTTCCTGCGATCTATGCGCTGGCGGCGGAAGGGGCCCAGCGCTTTGTGATGCGTCCAGGTTTATCCGGTAGCGAAAAAGCAGAAATTATCCGCGCTGCCCAACGCCAGGTATTTGAACGGGACATCGCTAAGGCCTATTCCCAAGAACCCTGTTCTGTGGAAGCAAGCCAAGTGCGCCAGGGGCAAATCTCCATGCGGGAATTCATCCGTGCCCTTGGCAAAAGTAAGGAATATCGCACCCAATTCTTCGGCCGCTTTTCAAATAGCCGCGCCGTTGAACTGGCATTTCGCCATTTCCTTGGCAGGGGCCCTAGCTCCCTTGAAGAATTCCGCAAATACTTCGCAATCGTTAGCGCCCAAGGGCTAGGTGGCTTGGTTGATTCCCTGATCAACAGCATGGAATACGCCAGGGTATTTGGCGAAGAAACCGTTCCTTACTTGCGTGATCTTGGTGAAGAGGCCCAAGAGAGTGCTGGCTGGGGCTCAAATCGCAAACTTTTCCAATTCAGCGCACCCTTTGAGGGGGCACCCCAATACGTAACCCTTTATGCCGCCTACCGCCAACCCTTAGCTGATCAACATGTTTACGGTGGCGGCAATGATCCAATTGGCTTGCAATACGGGGCAATCTTCCCTTCCGCCACCGCTTCAGTAGCCACTAGGCCTGCCCCCCATGGCTACCGCACCAGGCGGCTTTTGGTGGGTAATGGCATGGAAAGCCCAGGCCAAATGGATAGCCCTGGATTTAGATCATCCCAACCGCGGCGGGTGGGGCCCAAAGTGGTGCGGTTGCAACAAATCGCCACCGGTGGCAGCTCAAAACCAAAGCGTGGTGGTTCAGCCAATATCCGCAACACAGAATCAAGCACCCAAGCAGTTATCAATGCTGTTTATGTGCAGATCCTTGGCAATAGCGGCTACGCCGGTGATCGAATCAGCTCAGAGGAAAATAAACTTGAAAATGGCAACATTAGCCTGCGGGAATTCATCCGAATGGTGGCGCGCTCCAAGGCTTTCCGCCGCCGTTATTGGAGTGGTTTATATATCACTAAAGCCATTGAAGTGATGCACCGGCGCTTACTGGGGCGCCCCAGCTTTGGCCGCTGGGAAATCAATAGCTATTTCGACATCGCAGCCCGCAAAGGCTTCTATGGCGTTGTAGATGCACTAATAAATAGCAAGGAATATATTGAAGCCTTCGGGGAAGACACGGTTCCCTACGAGCGCTTCATCACCGCCAATGATCTAAACGGCCGCAGGGTACCTGCCCTGCGTATGCCTTTAGATTTTGCTTCAATTAAGGAACCACAAAAATGCTTCAGCCAGCAAAAACGTCCGGATATTTATTCAAGCTCGTTGATGAATACCCCGGGTAGCATCACCCCCCGTAATTTCCCTGGCCAATCAAACGCAAATGCGGGGCTCTGGCGGGCTGATGTTGGCGGGCAAATTGTTGAAGCTCAACCCCGCTGGATCCAAAGCCAAAACAACAGCATTAGGCAACTGCCAAACCCAAATCGTGGCTGGAGTGCACCCCGTTGGCAAAGCGATAGCAGCCAATCAGGCAAAGGGGTACAAGCCAAGGGGCTTAAGCAAGCTTTGGGCCTGCAATCTGAAAATGCAGCTTCCAAAGTATTTAGCCTCAGCAAGGGGGCCAGTGTCGCTGAAAAAGAGGAATTGATCTGCGCCGTTTATCGCCAGCTTTTAAATCGAATTCCCTTCGCTTCAGAGCGCTTGATTGAAGCCGAATCAAAATTTTGCAACGGCCAAATCGACGTTGCCAAATTTGTAGCCCAAGTGGCCGCTAACGATTTATTTCAACAACGGCTCTGGTTGATGACCCCAATGGCAGCTGCAAGTGCAGCCCACATGGCCCTACTTGGTAGAGCTCCAGAGGCCGCTGAGGCAACTGCATTTCTTAGCGGCCGGGCCCAAATGGGGCAGGTAAAAGCAATTGAAGCAGTGCTCAATTCAGCTAGCTATAAAACAAGTTTTGGTGCAAACACCGTTCCCTATCTCAAGGGTCTCGGCAGCCAGCCAGGAATGGCCCTGAGCAGCCTTGTGCGCACAGCAACCCTCTACGGCGGCAACGGGGGGCTAACCCCTGCAATTAAGCCAAACTAAAAATAATACCAATCTCCCCCCAACTAGATTGGCTTATTTGTTTTCAACAATAATAGGGGAATAGTATCAATAACTTCCTTCAGAGCTCCTGCAAGCAAAGGGATCTGCTTGGCTATTTAGGCACCAAGGGCCGTGAAGAACTGTTACCGCAATCCGGGAAATCTTCAGTAACTGCCGCAGAATGCATTGGTGATCAGGCACACTGATCCAGCAACCGGCTAAGGCTGGAAGCACCCAAACCCACAGGATCCCGGCCTCCGCTTTGGTGGCCGCTTGCTTCGAGGCAGAACTGCATGAGCATCGTCTCCAACTCGATTATCAACGCGGACGCTGAGGCCCGCTATCTCAGCCCTGGCGAACTCGACCAGATCAAGGCTTTCGTGACCGGCGGCCAACGCCGTCTTCGCGTCGCCCAGGTCTTGGCCGAAGGTCGCGAGCGGATTGTGAAGCAGGCCGGCGGCGCGTTGTTCCAACGTCGTCCCGACGTCATTTCCCCAGGCGGAAACGCCTATGGCGAGGAGATGACTGCTACCTGTCTGCGCGACATGGACTACTACCTTCGCCTTGTCACCTATGGAGTGGTGGCAGGTGATGTCACACCGATTGAAGAAATCGGGGTGATTGGCGCCAAAGAAATGTACAAAGCCCTTGGCACTCCCCTTGAGGCCATGGCCCTTGCCGTGCGGGAGATGAAGAGTGCCGCCATGGGTCTGCTCAGCGGAGCTGATGCCGAAGAAGCTGGCTCTTACTTCGACTACGTAATCGGCGCCCTCTCCTGAGGCCCGAACGCTTTCACCACTTCACCCTCAGGGATCCATGCAAGACGCGATCACTAACGTCATCAACCAATCCGATGTTCAGGGCCTTTACCTGGACACCAACGCCATGGGGCGCCTTGAGCAGTACTTCACCAGTGGTGAACTGCGGGTGCGTGCTGCCACCACCATCAGCGCTAATTCCGCCGCCATCATCCGTGATGCGGTAGCAAAGGCCCTGCTTTATTCAGACATCACCCGTCCCGGCGGGAACATGTACACCACCCGTCGCTATGCAGCTTGCATCCGCGACATGGATTACTACCTCCGCTATGCCACCTACGCCATGTTGGCTGGCGACACATCAATCCTTGATGAGCGGGTTCTGAATGGCCTCAAGGAAACCTATAACTCCTTAGGTGTTCCCATTGGCGCAACGGTTCAGGCAATCCAAGCCATGAAGGAAGCCACAGCATCCTTAGTGGGCTCAGATGCTGGCCGTGAAATGGCCGTTTATCTCGATTACATCTGCTCCGGCCTCGGCAACTGAGCAGGAGCTCCCCCTCACCTAGGAGCCCCATGCGCCTCTTTAAAATCACAGCCTGCATCCCCTCTCCCGAGAAGGTGAGAACCCAAAGGGAATTGCAAAACACCTACTTCACCAAGTGGGTGCCCTACGAAAGCTGGTTTGCTGAACAGCAGCGAATCATGAAACAGGGTGGAAAAATACTCAAAGTTGAATTGGTTACCGGTAAGCGGCAAACCAATGTGGGCAACTAAAAAGCTGCTTCACCCCCTATAAAAGCCCGGTTCAGCCGGGCTTTTTTTTGTCCCTAATCCATGGCTAAAAAGCCACAGCGGCGGCTGAATGAATTATCAAGCAATTAACAGGCATGGCCAGGGTTAGCAGCCATTCATCTGCGGGGTTATTGCCTTTACAACTCAATCTTTGGCCAGCTGAAACGCGTTTGTTATTTGGCCTCATAGTGGCCTGGAGCGCTTTTGGCTTAATGGTGCTGGCATCTGCCAGTTGGTGGATTTCTGCCCGAGAGATGGGCGATGCCCTCTACACGATTAAGCGTCAATTGATTTGGTTGGTGGCTGGTTGGGGCTTGTTTTTTGTGATCATCCGTTCGCCCCTAAGGCGTTGGTTGCGTTTAGCGGCCCCTGCCCTGCTGGTGGGAGGGGCCATGATCGCCCTCACTTTGGTAATGGGAACAACCGTTAATGGTGCCAGCCGCTGGTTGGTGATCGGCCCGATTCAGTTGCAACCCACTGAACTGATCAAACCCTTTGTGGTGCTGCAAGGGGCCACTTTATTTGCCCATTGGCGCCGTTTAGGGGTGGAACAGCGGCTGCTTTGGCTTGCCGTATTTGGCGGTTTAATTCTGCTAATTCTCAAACAACCAAATCTCAGCACCGCTGCCCTCACAGGCCTTTTGCTTTGGTTAATCGCCTTGGCATCGGGTTTACCTTTGCCTTGGCTGGTGGGTAGCGCCGGTTTAGGCGGGGTAATTGGCACCATAAGCATCCTGGCCAATGAATACCAACGCCTCCGGGTTACATCTTTTCTTGATCCCTGGAAAGATCCCCAGGGCAATGGTTATCAGCTAGTTCAAAGCCTTTTGGCGATTGGCTCCGGTGGCGTAACAGGCACTGGCTATGGCCTTAGCACCCAGAAACTTATGTATCTGCCGATCCAAACTACAGATTTCATCTTTGCTGTGTTTGCGGAGGAATTTGGTTTTGTTGGTTCTTTAGTGCTGTTGTTATTTCTTGCAATATTTGCAGTGGTGGGTTTGCAAGTTGCCATGAGGGCTAGAAGCAACCAAACCCGTTTGGTTGCAATTGGCTGCACCGCCCTATTGGTGGGGCAGTCGCTTATGAACATCGCCGTAGCGAGTGGAGCAATGCCCACCACTGGCTTACCGCTTCCCTTGGTTAGCTACGGCGGCAACTCTCTACTGGCAAGCCTGGCAACGGCAGGTTTATTGATCCGTTGTTCGCTGGAATCAAGCGATCAACATGCCTGATGGACCAATGGATAGGCTGAAGGGGTGGATTTATCCCTCGCCATTTCTGATCTAGCTCGCGCCAGCGAGCAGCTGTTGAAAGGTGGCTTGCAAAATCCAGGACCTGGAACTTTTGCCTTGGTTTTTGGCGCTGGCCTACTCACCAGCCTTGGCCCCTGCAGTTTGTCTTTATTGCCTGTGAGCCTTGCCTACTTGGCTGGATTTGGCACTGAAGATTCAGAATCAGCGCCTCGCAGCCCCTGGCAACGCAGTTTTGGCTTTTGCTTTGGGGTGGTGGCAGCCTTGGTTTTGCTCGGCACTGCGAGCGCCCTACTGGGCAGTCTTTATGGCCAAACACCAGAGGGCATATCTGTTTTGGTGGCCCTGCTGGCTGTGTTAATGGGACTCAATCTGCTCGGCTTAGTGCCCTTGCGCTTACCAGCGGGCCCTGATCCGGAACGCTGGCGCAATCGGGTTCCCCCATTACTTGCGCCCGTAGCAGCGGGCCTTGCCTTTGGCTTAGCGGCCTCACCATGCACTACCCCTGTGCTGGCTGTTTTGCTCGCTTGGATTGCAGAAACTGGTAGGCCCCTGCTGGGTATGGCTTTACTGGCTTGTTTTGGCAGCGGCCAGGTGTTGCCCCTACTCCTGGCGGGTACCCTTGCTGCTTCGCTACCAAAACTATTGGCGCTGCGCTCAGTTAGCAGATGGGTTCCGCCCATCAGTGGTGCGGTGCTGGTGGCCCTAGGGGGATTGAGCCTGCTGGCACGCCTTTAATGAAATTAGGAATGCTTGAACTGCTTAAAAAATGGGCCAACAAGTTGGCGGCAGGGCTTTCAGATCTGCGGGTGGCAATTATTTTGCTGTTGGTGATAGCTAGCAGCAGCGGCCTTGGCACCGCCATACCCCAGGGGGAGCCAAACAGTTTTTATCTGGAGCGCTACAACCCCCACCCTTGGCTTGGGTTTTTGGGTGGTGAGCAACTGCTCAATTTGGAATTAGACCATCTATACACCAGTAATTGGTTTTTATTTTTGCTGGCCTGGCTTGCCGTTGCTCTGCTGCTTTGCAGTTTGCGGCGCCAATGGCCGGCCCTAAAAGCTGGTTTGCGCTGGCTTGATTACAGCCAACCGCGGCAACTGAGCAAATTAGCTGTTGCCACAAGCATCAACAATTCAAATGGCGATCAAGCCCTGCTTGATCTAGCTACCCACCTAAGGCAAAAGGGTTGGGCTGTTAAACCGGGCCCCCAGCGTTTAGCTGCCCGCCGCGGTCTCGTGGGTCGGGTGGGGCCACTGCTGGTGCATGCCGGTTTGATCGTGTTCATGGTGGGGGCCGTGGTGGGGGCCTTCGGCGGCCAAAGGTTGGAGCGCTACCTGGCGCCGGGCCGTTCTTTGGAGCTCCTCAACCGCCAGGGTGAAACCCAATTGGAATTATCGCTGAGCAAATTTGCCATCGATCGCGACCCCGCCGGACGGCCTGAACAGTTCAGCTCCAGTATTGAATTAAATGATAGCGATGCAAATAAACCCCTAGCTACAAAAGTAAGCGTTAATCATCCAATCAGGCATCGGGGTATCACTATTTACCAAGCCGATTGGTCGTTAGCTGCAATCACATTGCAACTGGGCAATAGCCCTTTACTGCAATTGCCATTGCAAACCTTCCCAGAACTGGGCGAGCAGGTTTGGGGGATAGTTCTACCAACAAAACCCGATGGAACCAATCCCGTTTTAATCGCGCTTCAAACCGAGATCGGCCCTGCCCAAGTTTTTGCTGCTGGCAGTGAATTATTGGGCTTATTGCCGGTGGGAGGTGAAGCAGTTGAAATCTATGGCATACCAATTCGCCTGGTGGATGTGTTACCCGCAAGTGGCTTGCTAATTAAACGCGACCCGGGTGTACCTCTGGTTTATACAGGTTTTGCAATTCTGTTACTCGGAGGCGGGCTTAGCCTTATTGCCACTCGCCAGCTGTGGGCCATCGCAGAGGGGGATACGCTACATATAGGTGGCTTATGCAATCGCAATCTCACTGCTTTTGCCGATGAACTACCACTAATTGCTAATGCTGCTCTACACCATGGTGCACCGTAATTACGGTATGTACGTTGCCCCTTGGGTTGAAATCAGCCACTAATTCCATCCAGATTGGTGCAGCAGCTGCCACAAAATCATCCAGGATGCGATTCACAACCTCCTCATGGGAAATAGTGCAATCGCGCCAACTATTAACATAAAGCTTAAGTGCCTTCAACTCCAGAACCCTTGGGCCAGGTTGATAGTTAAGTTGCAGTTTTGCAAAGTCTGGATAACCAGAGAATGGGCATTTACAAGTGAATTCCGGCAATGAAATTGCGATGTTATATGGCCTTTGCTGTTGGGGGTTATCAAAACAGATCAGTTCAGCGGCTGCGATATTGCGTTCGCCATAGGCGGGGCTCTGGGTGCTTGGAACAGTCACGAAATAAAAGTGGATGGGGGGAAAATCAATCAACCGTAACTATCGCTACGCAAAAATGGGCAGGCGGTTCCTGAAATGGATCTGCAGCCATAATTCTGGCAAAGCACTCCCCATGGCATAGCCACCAAAACAATGAAAAAAATAGAAGCAGTGATCCGCCCCTTCAAGCTCGACGACGTGAAGATGGCCCTAGTGAATGCCGGCATCGTTGGCATGACCGTTACGGAAGTGCGTGGTTTTGGCCGCCAGAAAGGCCAGGTGGAGCGCTACCGCGGCTCAGAATTCACCGTTGAATTTCTGCAGAAACTAAAACTGGAAATCGTTGTAGACGACGGCCAGGTGGATACGGTTGTGAGCGCTGTGCAGGAAGCAGCCCGCACAGGTGAGATCGGTGATGGCAAGATTTTTGTAACACCAGTGGAATCGGTAATTCGCATCCGCACTGGCGACCGCGACACCAGCGCCATCTAGCTCAAGGCCCATTGGCCCTATCCACCACCTGGGCCACTAAATCCGCCCATTTATCTGGCTCAAAGTGGGGCTTTGGCCCCAACCAAAGCAGATATTCATGGTTGCCCGCGGGGCCGGTGATGGGGGATGCAACCAATCCCTGGGGCACCCAGCCCAGGCCAGCTGCCGCCACGGCCACAGCCAACACAGCATCCCCTTGCGCCTTGAGATCCCGCACCACCCCGCCTTTTCCCACCCTCTGGCGCCCCACTTCAAATTGGGGTTTCACCAGCAAAATCGCTTCTGCAGCAGCAGCGCCCGCCAGCAATCCCTGCAAAGCTGGCAGCACCAAGCCAAGGGAAATAAAGGAAAGATCCGCCACCGCAAGGGTGGGCAATGGATCATCGGGTTTGTAGAGATCTTCGGCTTTTAGATGCCTCACATTGGTGCGTTCCTTGAGCACAATTCGGGGGTTGGTGCGCAGGCTCCAGGCAATTTGTCCGTAGCCAACATCGATGCCATAAATTCGCGCCGCACCGTGTTGAAGCAAACAATCGCTAAAACCACCTGTTGAAATTCCCGCATCAAGGCAACAGCGGCCATCCACTTGAATTGGTAACTGGCTTAGGGCTGCCTCTAACTTTTCACCGCCCCTAGAAACAAATCGAGGTGGCAGCTCCACTTGAGGTAGGGCGTCAAGATCGATCTCACGGCCTGGTTTATCGAGAATTTCCGCACCTAAACGCACCCGCCCGGCTCGAATCAATTGTTGGGCCTGTTGCCGGCTTGCCACTAAGCCAAGTTCCAGCAAGCGCAGGTCTAGGCGTTGGCGATTGGCCATGGCGCTGGCAATTGCTGTATTGAACTACGTAACAGAAAAGCATCCCAAATCCGAGGAAATCCGAACGCAGCTCGCGTTTAAGCAAAAACCTGCCTGAGAATCAATAAAAGTTTTTTGGAGGAAAATGGCTCAGGCCATCAGCCAACCTGAGCTCAGGCCCTGCGAGAGCCCTAGGGCAAAAGTGTTGATGTTTCCACAACGCTTGCAACCTGGCAGTTTTGTCAAATTGATCCACCATCCCCACGACCTACCTGCCTTTGAGCTGATCCATTGCAATGGCCGCCGCTGTTGGGTGAGGCAACAGGCTTGGGGGTCTGCCGTTTTTTGGGAAGTGTCGCGGCTAAGTATCACAGCCGACGCTAGTTAGATTGATAGTTGACTGAATAATCCTCTTGATCGAGCGTTATACCTTGCCCGAAATGGGCGGGATCTGGACAGAACAGGCCAAATTCCAAAGCTGGCTGGATGTGGAAATTGCCGCCTGCGAGGCTCAGGCCCAGTTAGGCAAGGTGCCTGCTGAGGCGCTAGCGGAGATCAAAAGCAAAGCCAGCTTTAGCCCCGAGCGCATCCTTGAAATAGAAGCTGAGGTGCGCCACGACGTAATCGCCTTCCTCACCAACGTTAATGAACAGGTGGGGGATGCTGGCCGTTATATCCATGTGGGGATGACCAGCTCCGATGTGCTCGACACCGGCCTAGCCCTGCAGCTCAAGGCCTCGGTGGCACTGCTGCGCCAGGAACTAAATAATCTTGCTGCAGCAATCCGCCAGCAGGCCAGGGCCCACAAGCACACGGTGATGATTGGCCGCTCCCATGCCATCCATGGGGAGCCGATCACCTTTGGTTTCAAATTGGCCGGCTGGCTGGCGGAAACCGAACGCAACCAGGAGCGGCTCGAAAGGCTTGAGCAGGTGGTGGCCGTAGGCCAGATCAGTGGCGCCATGGGCACCTACGCCAACACCAATCCTGAGGTGGAGGCAATTGCCTGCGCCCGTTTAGGCCTCACCCCAGACATCGCCAGCACCCAGGTGATCGGCCGCGACCGCCACGCCGAATACGTGCAAACCCTGGCCCTGGTGGGCACCTCCCTGGAACGGTTCTCCACGGAAATCCGCAACCTGCAGCGCAGTGATGTGCTGGAGGTGGAGGAGGAATTTGCCAAGGGTCAAAAGGGCAGTTCCGCCATGCCCCATAAGCGCAATCCAATCCGCAGTGAACGGATCAGCGGCCTAGCCCGGGTGCTGCGCAGCTACACGGTGGCGGCCCTTGAAAATGTGGCCCTTTGGCATGAGCGCGACATCAGCCATAGTTCCGTGGAACGAATGATGCTGCCGGATGTGAGCGTTACGCTCCATTTCATCCTGCGGGAGATGACCAAAGTTATTGCTGGCCTGCAGGTTTATCCAGCCAACATGGGCCGCAACCTCAACATCTATGGAGGCGTAGTTTTTAGCCAACGGGTGCTGCTGGCCCTGGTTGATAGCGGCCTAGCTCGCGAGGAGGCCTACCGGCTGGTGCAGGGCCATGCCCACAGGGCTTGGAATGTGGAGGGGGGCGATTTCCGCGCCAATCTCGAGGCTGATCCGGCGATCAGCAGTTGCTTAAATGCCAGCCAATTAGCGGAATGTTTCAGCACAGAATTACATCAGGCCCAGCTGGATACGATCTATAAACGACTCGATATCTAGGCGTTACGCATCCAGAAGTGATGCCCTAAGTGTGGCTGGATTAAGGGAATCGTCGATAACCCCAGGCAGCTCTTCTTTAACCGGGAAACGGTTGATCATCTGCAGGGCGCGGCGGCCATTGCGGCGCAGTTCTTCACTTACGGCCGGGCAATAGGGCAATTGGGCGAGCAGATCCACCGTGCGGCGCATCAGGCGCACCACATCGCCTTCATCCAAGGAGGTGTTGGCAATCAGATCACTCCAGCTTTCGCCCTCAGCCCAGGCCTTCACCAAACCCATCAGATCCGGTTCCCACCAGAGCGGGAACAACACCCCATGGCGTTCCTGCAGGCGCGCCAATTCCCGCCGCAGGCCGCGCAGGTCGTGGAGTGCCTCCTCTGCTTTTGGGGGAGGTGGGTAAGCGCACCAAAGATCGGGACGGCTCACCTCCGTAGATATTGCCTCAAGGGCAGCAGCTAAATCAGCTGGTGGTAATTCATCAAAATGACCACTCATTAAAGATAAACCAAGCCAGAGCTCGTTATCACCCCTTAGGGCCGCCACTGTTAAACCAACTTCCGTGGGTTCAAGTTC
Organism: Synechococcus lacustris Maggiore-St4-Slac; assembly: GCF_024345595.1. Taxonomy (NCBI): domain Bacteria; kingdom Bacillati; phylum Cyanobacteriota; class Cyanophyceae; order Synechococcales; family Synechococcaceae; genus Synechococcus; species Synechococcus lacustris. The sequence goes on from NZ_JAGQBK010000010.1 coordinate 81,179, forward strand.
ATCAAGGCAGCCAAAGTGTTGGAGTATTTGAATTAAATCAAGAAATGTTTCCCAATGGCGATTAGCGCGGTGATGCAATAAACGCTGACGTTCAGCAATCTCTTCTTCTAATTCCTCCATGCGCCGCCGCTGCTTCTTTAATTGCTTGCGATCACCCCAACGGTGGGCTGGGTGTAATTCCAAATCGTGTTCTAAATTATTTACTAATTCCGCTTGATCGCGCACCTCACCAGCCAGGTCGTATTGGGGGGTGTGCATGTCGTGGCGGCGAGCCATAGCAACCACAGCAAGGGCCAAACCACCACTGTGCTGATCGCCATGGCGCAATTCCCCAACCCGATCTAATTCCGGTACGGGAATATTTTGCACCTGTAAACAACTCAATTCAGCATGGATGCAAACCACGGCATGGCATGGCACCACAATCCAAATGTTTTCATCCGTAAGGCAAAGCAACAGGGGGAATTGAGCGGCCCCTTGTAATTTCTCCACAATAACTGCTGGGGACACACCACCACGCAATTGAGGTGCCTTAATACTCACCAATGTGCCGGGGCTTGCAAATTGCAAAGCAAGGGTTAATTCGTGGGCTAATGTTTCCTCTGCCTGCTGCTGAAGAATGCGCAGCAATCTTCTTTCCTCCCTCAAGCGACTACGTTGCTTTTCGTAGTCTTCAAAATCTTCCCATGGTACATCGGTGGAGGTTTCTCCAAGTTGTTCCAACTGCTGCCGCAGGGAAGTTATGCGCGCTTGATCATCAGCTAAATCCAAAGTAGCCAAGTAGCGACCAAAACTGCGTTCCACCAATTCCTTAGCTTTTGGTAATGCATAACGCTGCAATAGGTTGAGCACCATGCCGTAGCTAGGGGTGAATTGACTCACCAATGGATCAGCTGGGCTTGTGGCAAGTTGGCCAGCTTCCTTAACACCTTCAAACCTACTTTGCATTGCCACCACATATCCCTGCACATCCAGGCCGCGGCGGCCAGCCCTACCAGACATCTGTAGAAATTCACTGGCCATTAAAGGCCTGTGGCCATTTTCAGTGCGCTTTGAAAGGGATGAAATAACAGTGGTGCGGGCAGGCATATTGATACCAGCAGCTAAGGTTTCTGTGGCAAAAACCACTTTCACCAAACCCTGCTGGAATAATTCTTCTATCAATTCCTTCCAGGCCGGTAAAACACCAGCATGGTGAGATGCCACACCACGAAGTAGGGCCTCTGCGTGATAACCATCGCGCACAGCCTCAGGACACTTCAAAGCAAAGGCTTCTAATTGCCGTTGTATGGAAGCAGCCTCTTCTTTATTTAGCAAAGATGCCTTAACAAGATCGCGCACTGCTTTATCACAACCCCTACGGCTAAACACAAAAATAATTGCGGGCAACATTTCCCGTTCTGCCAATTGTGCAACCACAAAACCCATGCTGGGCGCCTCCGGTTGGGGTGGCTTAGCCGATTTCCCCTTGCGTTGATGGCCCTTAGGAGCGCGCCAAACCTTGCAGTTGGGATGAAGGCCGGTGCCGGCCTCGTTTAGCAATGGATGCAAACCTTTTGCACTACAAAAATTGAATTGCAGTGGCACTGGCCTGAAATCGCTAAGGATTAAATCGGTGGGGCCGTGCACCTGCTCAATCCAATCCGTTAATTGACCTGCATTGGCAACCGTTGCAGATAAAGCAACCAACTGAATTGCAGAAGGGCAGTGGATGATTGATTCTTCCCAAACGGTGCCCCGCTGGGAATCATTCATGTAGTGGCATTCATCGAGCACCACCGCCTCAACGCCATCTAGGGGGTCTTCGCTGTTATCGATCTCCGCATAGAGCATGTTGCGAAAAATCTCAGTGGTCATCACCACAATTGGGGCCTCCCTGTTTGCGGTGAGGTCACCGGTCATCAGGCCAACATTGGTGGCGCCAAACTGCTCCCTAAAATCACGCAATTTCTGATTGGAGAGGGCCTTGAGCGGGGTGGTGTAGAACACTCTCTGGCCATGGGCCAAAGCGCGATGGATGGCGTATTCACCAATCAACGTTTTACCGGAACCTGTGGGGGCACTCACCACCACCGAATGGCCCTGGTTCAAAGAGCCGATGGCTTCCAACTGGAATTCATCCAGGGGGAACGGGAAAAGTTGCCCTGGATCCAGGGGGGCAGCACCGTTGGCAGGGGAGCTAGCGGTGGCATTCATCGTTGAATCTTATGGCTGAATTGAAACCAGAAAGGCGCCGGCAGCTGCGCACTTTCATTAGTAAAGCTGCTGGACACCTAGAAACCCCTAGTGGTAACAGTCTGCTAGACCTCGCCAGTAATGACACCCTTGGCTTGGGTAGAAATCCCAAAATCAGCAGAGCTGCCATTGCAAGCATTGAAAAGGGAGGTGTTGGAGCTGGTGCTTCAAGGCTGGTGAGCGGCAGCCGCCCTGAACATGAACAGCTGGAAATAGCATTAGCCAAATGGTTAAAGCGGGGACGGGTATTGCTTTTCCCCAGTGGCTTTCAGGCAAATATTGCAGCTGTTGCAGCCCTTGCTGGTAGGCATAGCCTGGTGCTAGCCGATCAACTAATCCACCACTCATTACTGGTGGGCATCAAAGCAACGGGAGCAAAACTGCAAAGGTTTAAACACAACAACCTTGAAGATCTACAGCAAAAATTAGAGCAGATCCGAGCTGATGATGTTGAACGAGAATTGCTGGTAATTAGTGAAAGCCTATTCAGTATGGAAGGCTCTAGCCCAGATGTAAAAGCGCTAGCAATGCTATGTACAAAATACAATGCAAAACTATTACTTGATGAAGCCCATGCCCTTGGAATCATGGGCGTGGGGGGCAAAGGGCTAGGCCATGGCATTGATGGAATAACTTTGATCAGTGGCACCTTTGGCAAGGCCTTTGCCAGCGGTGGCGCCTTCTTGGCAGCGGATGGGGAAGTAGCAGAGAAATTGCTTCAAACCAGTGGCGCCTTTCGCTACAGCACCGCCTTAGCACCTCCATTGGCAGCAGCGGCGCTGAAGGCCCTGGACTTGATAGGTTCAGCGGATGGGGAGCAAATGAGGCAACAGTTAAGTGCAAGCGCAAATGAATGGCGCAACACGCTCGAGCAACATGGCTGGCCTCGCCCCCCAGGCAATGGTCCGATCCTTGCCATAAAGCTGGGGGGTGATAAAAAGGCGCTTGAAATGCAGAAACAACTTGAACAGGCGGGGCTGCTGGTGATAGCAATCAGGCCGCCAACGGTGCCAGAGGGCCAGGCGCAACTAAGGGTGAGCTTGCGGCCAAACCTGCCAAAAGAAAGCCTTAAAAAATTCATGGCCATCCTTGGAAAAGGAGGCAGCAAAGAATGAAAAGGACATGGCAATTAATAGCCGTTCATGGCTGGGGCAGTGATCAACGCTGCTGGCAATCATGGCGCGAACCATGCAAGAAAAGAGGCTGGCTTCTTGAGTGCTTTGAGAGAGGTTATGGCGAATTCAAAGAAAACTCACCTGAATGGCAAAACAGCTACAAGCATGCATTAATTGTTAACTCCTTAGGGCTACATCTCACACCAAGCAAAATTCTAGAAAATTCAGATGCCGTGATTCTGTTAGCTAGTTTTGGCAAATTTGTGCCAGAAGGAAGCGATGGCAGAAACATGCAAATTGCCCTCAAAGCAATGGCGCAAAAAATAGAAATAGGCAAAATAAGGGAATTATTTGAAGAGTTCAGGGAAAAAGTAGCGGCACCGCAGCCGGTGGATTATCTACCTGCAGGAGTGGAAGATCAGGAGATATCAGAAAAAGGTAAAAAAAAATTAGTAGATGATTTAGTTTTACTTTCTAGCTGCAAAGGGATACCAGAAGCTTTCCCACAGAAAGCAGCAGTTTTGGTAGTGGAAGCTGGCGATGATCAAATTGTGAACGAGGCCAGCAAAGCAAAACTGCGTTTGGAGCTAAAAAATGCAGAAATCATCAAACTTGATGGGATAGGCCATGGATTATTGCTACCAACATTGGCTGAAACAATGCTCAACTGGCTGGCGAAACAATAAGCCATGGAAATAAAACCATGCCAAGCTTTTAAAAAAGCAGCAAAACATTATGCAAAGAATGCCAAACTGCAACAAGCAGTGGCCTGGAGATTAGCAAAACATTGCCAAAACCTAGAGGTGCCCGATGGAACAATCTGGGATTTTGGCGCAGGAAGTGGACATCTAGCCAGAGCTTTGGAAAATCAAAAAAAGAAGTTTTGCGCACTATTAGTAGATGAATGCAAAGAACTACTAGCAGAATCAAAATTCACAAGCATGAGGAAAATGGAATGGGATTTAAATCAAGGAGTGCCACCTATGGCAAAGGGTGCTGCATTAATAGCAAGCAGTTTTGCATTGCATTGGTTAGATAATCCAGTAGAAAAAATAAAACAATGGGGAGAGGCAATAGGCCCAGGAGGCTGGCTAGCAATAACAGTGCCCGTAGAGGGAAGTTTTACAAGCTGGCAGATCGCCGCCGAAATAGCTGGAGTGAAATGCACAGCTATCAAGCTACCAAATTGGCATGAATTAACAAAAAGCCTCAGCGAAGTAGCAGAAATAAAAAAACACAAAATAATTAGATATAGCAAACAATATAGTTCAGGCATGGAATTCCTAAAACAAATGAAATCAATGGGAACGAATGGAGGTGCTATTCACACACTAAATCAGAAAGAATTGAAAAAACTAAACAATTGCTGGCCACAAGAAATAAACAAAGAAATGCAACAAAAAAGGCAGAGCCGTGAAGGAAACAAGATAACGATAAACTGGAATATTATGCTAGTGATAGCACAAAAGCCAATGGCAAAGAATTAAGCAAATGGACACACCTAGCCGCATAATTGTTGCAGGAACAGACACAAATGTAGGTAAAACAATAGTAAGCAGCTTGCTTGTAAATAAATTAAATGCCCACTACTGGAAACCAGTGCAATGCGGCGATCTAGATACAGGTGGCGATAGCGCAACTGTAAAAAAACTAAGCGGTATAAAAGCAAAACAGATTATCCCAGAAGCCTATAGATTAAAAATGCCAGCATCGCCAAACCAAGCAGCAGCTGCGGAAGGAATAACAATAGATAAAGAAAATTTAAGGCTACCTAACCATGAAGGTGCCTTAGTGGTTGAACTAGCGGGAGGTTTAATGGTACCCCTAAGAGATGACTGGCTTCAAATTGATCAAGTTAAGGCATGGAATTTACCAGTAGTGCTTGTTGCGCGATCTGGGCTTGGCACCTTAAACCACACACTATTATCAATAGAGGCGCTCGAAAATAGAAATATAAAAGTAGCAACACTAATACTTAACGGGGAGAAGCATGAAGAGAACTTCAACACATTGCGAAGGATACTAGAATCAAAAATAGTGGTAGAAGAACTAAGTGAGAGAATAAAAGCTAAAAACAACTAAATAACAACTTAGAGACCGGGACTTGATTGCATAATTCCACCGTCAGCAAAAATAGATGTGGCAGTTATGTAGCTTGCGGCATCACTGGCCAAGAAAGCAACAACTGAAGCGATTTCACTGGGCTCAGCCATCCGACCCATAGGTATGGCAGAGTTTAATTTAGCTAAAAGCTCGGGATTATTAATTGTTGGAGCATTGATAGGTGTATTAACGGCGCCAGGGCCCACATTAACAACCGTAACGCCATGGGGCGCTAGCTCAACACCTGCGGTGCGGGCGAGCATCCGAACACCACCCTTAGCCAAACAATAGGCTGTGTTATTTGGCATGGGCCAATCTTCATGAACAGAAGAAATATTTATCACCCTGCCACCACCTCCCTGGGAAATCATCTGCTTGGCAGCAAATTGTGTACCAAAGAAGGCGCTTTTCAAATTAACATCTAAAACCTTGTCGTAGTCTTCAGGGGTAGTATCTAGAATAGAGGTGCGCGTTTCAAGACCTGCATTATTAACCATAACATCAAGGCGGCCGTAGGTTGCAACAGCGAGATCCACAACTCCCTGAAGCGAATCTAGATTAGTAACATCAGCCTGAGCGCCGATAGCAATTCCACCTGAGGCAGCAATTTCAGACAAAATGACTTCAGTAAGTTCAGGGTGAGATCTATAATTAATAACTACACTAGCCCCACGAACAGCAAGTTCTAATGCAACCGATTTACCAATACCACTGTTAGCACCGGTAACAATTGCAACTTTGCCCTTCAAAAATTGTTCAGACATGGGGTAAACACGCTAATTGCAAAATTTACTATAAAATACTAGCACAACTAGCCAAGAATAATTTAAAAAAATTTGTCTGTCAGCAAATAAGCATACATCACAAGAGAAACCAAGAAATGAAGCAATCAGGGTATTATAAATAGAAATTTTTTTTGATGACACAGCATGCCAAACAAGATAGTAAGCATCACGCAAACAACAAAAAACCTAGATGACCAAGTTAAATGGTACTGCGAAAATCTTGGTTTTCAGGCTGGCAAACGAGAAATACTGAAAGGCAATTGGTTTGACGAACTTTTGGGTATGCAGAACGCAGTTGTTGATAAAGCCAAATTGCACCTTGGGGAGGAAGAACTTGAACTTTGGGAATTCCAAAATATAGAGAGTTTAAAACAAAATAATTACCAAGGTGAAATGATACCAGCTGATTCAAAGAGTAATGATCTCTGGTTTCAACACATTTGCATAGTTGTAAGTGATATTGAAGAAGCATTTACCAAAGGAGCAAATAAAGCAGTCCAAATTTCAAGCAGACCACAAACACTACCAGAATGGAATACTGGTGCGGCAAATGTTAAAGCCGTAAAATTTAAAGGTATTCATGGACATCCGTTGGAACTTCTGAATTTCCCAAAAGATAAAGGAGATGATAGATGGCATAATAATAACGGTGATTTATATTTGGGTATAGACCACACCGCCATTGGCGTATCAGATACAAAGAGAAGTTTGCTATTTTACAACGGAATCCTTGGACTTGATATTCTTGGGCAAGGCACTAACTATGGAACAGAACAGGATGAAATGGATGGCTTAAAGAATACAAAGGTTTTAATAAGTACTCTTAGGCCAAACCCTCATGGGATGGGGATTGAACTACTTGACTATCAATTACCAAACCAAGAACGAAGACCCAGAATTAACCCGAAACCAACTGATTTAAATGAGTGGAGGATAATATTATCAGTAAATAACCTAAGCGAACTATATGGGAAAATAGCAACAAGCAATTTGCCTCAATCATTTGGCTCTATAATATCAATACCTGCTAGTATTTGGGGAGCAAGAAAAGCTTGCAGACTAAGAGATCCAGACGGACATGCATTGATACTAATTGAAGAATAAAGAAAACCTTCAATCTCCGTATGCCGGATCAGAACCAGTTAAACGAATAATACGTGTTCCATTATTGCCAACAGGTCCAGCATAGGAACCAAGTATTTGAGGATTTATGGGAGATCCTAAACTAGGCGCTACAGGTACATTAGGACGCCAAAATAACTCTAATGCACCTCCTGAGCCTGATAAATTATCATAACTCGTAGATAACGAAAGTTTTAAACGAGGATTAAAGTGATAATTTAGTTGCAATTGACCGCCGGGGGCAGATGCACCATTGTAATCATATATATAATAAAACCTAGGCAAAAAAACCAAGGCATTGATACCCGTAGGCACTGAAACTTGTATGTTAAAAGGTGATAGAATAGATTTTCCAGGGGAAGGGTAAGCTCGATTGCCAATTGGGGCCGCAAAAGTACTAACTAATTGGAAATTAGGTGACGTAACCTCGAAGCCAACACCAAGTGGTTGGTAGTAAAGCCCAGCCTGCAGAGCATTATCATAACCAAAATTGACTCCCCAAAAACTATCAGCTCCAGTTAATAGCTTCCGATAGCCTATTCGCACGCTATCACCGATAGAATCAATATATGAACTATTGATATTGTCAGTTTCGATTGGGCGCTGCTTAACATAAGCTGTATTGTCAATAAATATTTGCGAATTTGTGTTAATTAACAAAGGAAGATAATGATTATATTCGATTCGATTGGAAGACTGTAAAGGCGCCAAAAGAAATTTAAAAGTATCATTAGGAATAACAAGAGAGGAGATTTCTACAACATCTTGTTTGGAGTCTTGTTGAGGTTGAGCAAATGCCCCAGACGAAAAGAAAGCGGATATGGGTAATGAGAGAAAAGAAGTAAGTAGCAAACAATGATTATTCATAAATGTAAAAGGAATTTAATTAACAAGCAGATTAAAATCAAGGGTGATTAATTGTTCTTAAACTCCATGAGCTCAAAATAATTACCAAACGGATCTGAAATGAAGAAGCGATTACGGTCTGGCAATAAAACCTGATCTTCAACAATATGACCACTGGTTTCCAACGTACT
>NZ_JAGQBK010000011.1:0-61820 GCF_024345595.1 Synechococcus lacustris Maggiore-St4-Slac
CCATGAATGGCCAAGCCCCTATCACTATCCTCCTTCCGGTGTACGGGCGCAGTGCGCTTTTGGCGGAGGCATGGCATAGCTTGCAAGACCAGAGCGATCCTGATTGGCAATTGCTAATTGCTGATGATGGTTCCGATGGGGCCACTGCTGCATGGATTGCAGCTGGTCCGGCTAAGGATCAGCGCACCACTTGGATACGTCGATCCCAGAACTTAGGCTTGTTTGCCAATCTCAATGCTGCGCTTGAAACCCTGGATGAAATCAGCTGGGTTTTGTTGCTCTGCAGCGACGATCGCTTACTCCCTGATGCCGTAGCCACTATAAAAAAACTACGGAATCAATGGCCTGAAGCACCTTGGATTTTAAGCACCCATTTGTCTATAGGTTCTCAAGGTGAACCATTAGCTAATACGAGCGCCGTAGATCATTGTCAATTTGCTGCAACCACTTGCACATTTAAATCCGATGAGTTCATTCCGCTTTTGCTTCGCTACGGCAGCATTAATGGCAATTTAACTGGGATGGCATTTTCTGTTCAATTCTGGCGTGAGGCAGGTGTATTTCGATCTGATTGGCGCCATGCGGCAGATTGGGAATGGCTTATACGTGCTTCGGAAAAGGCTCCAGTGTTACTCAATCGGGAGCCGATTGCGCAAGTGCGTACCCATCCAGCCCAGCTCTCAAATGCCAATCAAACAAGTGGTGATGAGTTGCTTGAGGTGGCGGCGGTGCAAAGATTGTTGCTAGCCCATCCGCTATTGAAAAATGAGCCGCGGCGATATAAGTGGGCTTCCCATCGGCTGCAATTTCAATTATGGAATCTATTTAAACAAGCTGCAAAAGGGAATTGGCATAGTGTATTAACAGGTTTGCAACATATCCATATAACTGTTGGCCTATTGCCCGCCTTTATTGCCCTTTTGACTTGGCTACCCCAGCGCTTTAGAAGCTTTCATTCACAATTAAGATGATTAATCAACAATCGCTACGGATATTATTCCTAACCGATGATCGTGAGGATTACTTGGCTGATGGCCTGCTCCATGGCTTGAGGCAGTTGCCTGGGCTGGAAGTGGTTGATTATCCCCGAAAGGAATGTATGTATGAAGGGGGCCGTAAATGCAAAGTTGCACCAGAGTTTGGTGTGCGCGGTGGTGGCTTCAGCCTATATGGCCTTCTAACGGAACCTCAGGGCGGGATTGATCGTAGTTTTATTTGGCAACGGCTTGCGGCCGGTTGGTTTAACGCTGTGTTGATTAGTAATGTTTGGCGCCAATGGGGATCTCTCTTGCAATGGCATGAATTGCTTGCAACACAACCATTGCTTTTACTGGATGGTGACGATGATCAGCGCCTTTATCCCCGCAGTGGCACACGCGTACGTCAATTTGGCATTGGAACTGGCTTATCCAATTTATTACAGCAACCAACCACCCATATATTTAAGAGGGAACTTACCAACAGAAGCAGGAAGTGGGGATTACGGCTTAATATTCATCCTTTGGCCTTTTCAATTCCAGAATCTCTAATATTATCACAACTGCCAAGTAAAAGTTTGCTTTTTTCTTCCCATATTGTTGATCGGGATTTATCTGCCAAACTTGGGGCTAGTGCAAATTATGTTTTTGCTGATGAACAGTCTTATCGGAGTGATTTAGCTAGCTCCAGATTTGGCATTACTACTCGTCGCGCTGGTTGGGATTGTTTGCGCCATTATGAAATCGCCGCTGCCGGGGCTGTTATTTGTTTTCGTGATCTAGATAAAAAACCAGTTGGTTGTGCTCCCCATGGCTTGATTGATGGTTTGAATTGTATTTCATATGGATCCAGTGATGAATTGCTTAGCCGTATTGAGAGTATAAGTATTCAACAAGAAAATGAATTGCAGAATTCAGCATTGGCCTGGGCCCATAAAAATTCTACTGTAAATCGTGCGCTTGAATGCTTGTTGCTGGCGGGCTTAAATGCGCCTCCTAATTAGTTTGCTTTTCTACCCATGGATGTAGTAAGATTCTATTACCTATGCTTTTAAGGTGTTTTATAATAGGATATTCAAATCTTTCGGCCGCAGGTTGCTTGGCATGAAGGCCCCAATGGGCGCAAGCGACTGGCGCCCAAGCTTGATTGCTTCCTTAGTGGATGATCCTGCAAGCCAAACCCATCCTGAACTGGCTTGGATCTTGAGGGCAGTTGCCAATGCTGCATCCCTAAGGCTGCCAGATGCTCCTTTTTTTAATGTGTTTCCCGGTGAGCATTACCGTTTATTGGCTGGCATGATCCTGGAATTACAACCTGAATTAGTGCTTGAAATCGGCACCTACACGGGCATGTCTGCCCGGGTTATCTGTGATTATAGCCCAGCAAATTGTTCAATTCATACTTTTGACCTATTGGCTTGGGATGGTTTTGAAAGTTACTTAAAACCTGATGATTTTAAGGGCCAACGCCTGCAGCAACATCTGGATAATCTTGCAAATAGCGAGGTATTTAATCGCTATTTCCCCCTCTTGGATCAGGCGCAACTGATCTTTTGTGATGCCCCAAAAGATGGCATATTTGAACCTGCCTTTCTTAGCCTTTTGGCAGCGGCTAACTTATCTCAACGCCCCCGCTGGTTATTACTTGATGATATTCGTTTACTGCCAATGGTTGAATGTTGGCGATCAATTTCATCACCAAAGCTCGACCTAACATCATTTGGCCACTGGAGCGGCACCGGCTTAGTTGACATAAGCCTAGGTTTGCATTTGCGCTGAGCTTGCTTATGCCAAACCAGTTGCGCATCCTCCATGCCCTACCTGTGTGGGCCCCCGCTTGGCAATATGGCGGGCCCGTGCGCAGCGTTGGTCGCCTTTGCGGTGCCCTTGCTGATAGGGGCATCAAGGTGGAAGTGATCACAACCACCGCTGGTTTACCCGATTGGCCGCCAGCAGAAATTGGTGTGCCGCTTGAGCGAGATGGCATCACCATTACCTATTACCCGGAGGATCAACCGGGTGGAGCGATTCGCTCACGCGCCTTATTAGCAGCCTTGCCAAAGCACCTCGCCCGCAATCAGTTGCTTCACATAAGCGCCCTCTGGCAACCCTTGGGTCCACCGCTGCAGCGGGCAGCCCAGCGCCTTGGCCTGCCTGTGGTGCATAGCCTGAGGGGAGCGCTTGGCCCCTATAGCCTCAGCCGCGGCTGGTGGAAAAAGCTGCCTTACTACTGGCTAGTGGAACGGCCTTGCCTCAAGCGTGCCGCCGCCTTACACACCACTTCAGGCCGTGAGCAGCGCGAATGCAACAACCCATTGCTTGGCCTTGGGGGCTTGCCCCCCCGCTGGCTTTTGCCCAATCCCCTCGAGCTAGCAGCCTTTGGTTTTGATCCCCAGCAGCGCCTGGCCTGGCGCACCACCCATAAACTGAAAGCAAAGGAGCCCCTATTTTTGGTGTGCGGCAGGCACCATCACAAGAAGGGTTTAGATCTGTTGGCACCGGTTTTTAAAGCGCTTGCCCATCTGCCTTGGCGTTTTGCTTTGGTGGGCCCAGATGAAGATGCCAGCGCGGCCGCCCTCGAGCAAAGCCTTAGGTGCCATGGTTTAGGCGAGCGCCTATTGCGATTGCCATTGCAACAGGCGACTGAATTGCCAGCTCTTTTTGCCGCTGCCGATCTTTTACTAATGCCAAGCCGCCATGAAAATTTCGGCAATGTGGCCCTTGAAGCCCTGGCCTGCGGTTGCCCAGTGTTGTTAAGTGATGGCGTGGGTGCGGGCGAGGAATTGGAACGGTTACTTACAACACAACCCTGGGGTGCAGTGCTACCTCGCCGCTCGCATTTATGGAGCCAGTGGTTAGCGAATTGGCTTATGGATTTCTCTATTAAACCGTTAAGGCTTGATCCGCAGTTGTTAGTGGATCATTACGGCAGCAGCGCGGTGGCAGCCAATTGCGAAGCCCTCTATCGCACCCTGTTGTGACACCTTCGGTGGCAGGGGTTGTGCTCACCCTAAATGAAGCAACAGATCTGCCTCGGGCCCTGGCTTCCCTGAGCTGGTGCCAGGAACTATTGGTGCTTGATTCCGGCAGCAACGATGGCACCACCGCCCTTGCCGCTTCCCTAGGCGCCCAAGTGCTGGTTAATAAACCAGGTGGTGAATTTTTGATTAGTGAACAACGCAATTGGGCCCTAACCCATGGAAATCTGCAAAGCAGCTGGGTGTTATTTCTCGATGCGGATGAGGAACTTAGTAGCGCAGCTATTGCTGCTATCAAAAAGGCTTTGGCAAAGGCTGCCCTATCGCCAGCGGCGCCTGTTGGTTTTGAACTAACGCCCCGTTATTGGTTCCTAGGCCGTTGGTTGCGCCACACCCAGGGTTATCCCAATTGGCATCCCCGCTTGTTGCAACGCCAATGCCTTCGCTTTGAAGGCGGCGTTTGGGAAAGTTTTTGCAGCTTTAACGGCGGCCCACCAGGGCCGGTGGCTCGTATCCAAGAACCCTATGAGCACTATGCCTTTAGCAAAGGAATAGACAGCTGGCTTGAGCGCCACCGCCGTTATGCCAATTGGGAAGCCGAAAAAATTACCGCCTATCTAGATGGCGGCGGCAGGGAAGCCCTTGGCACGAGGCGTTGGCGTCGCCTGCGGCAGTTGGCGGCAATCGCTTGGCCCCTGCGACCCTTAGCTCGATTTGGTCAAAAATATTTGTTGCAGGGCGGCTGGCGAGAGGGTTGGCAGGGATTTTTATTTGCCCTACTAATGGCCACCTACGACCTGATCACAGTGGTGAAGGTGATCGAACTACGGCGTAAACGGGGTGGATTGCCACTTTGAATAAATTGCCAAGGCGAAAGATATGGCTGATAACTGAGCATTTCGCCCCTAGCCACGGTGCTACGGCTCAATTGATGGGCGACCTTGCCCTAGGGCTTGCCGCCCAGGGCAAACGGGTGGTGGTGCTCACGGCCACGGCTGATCCTGCAAATCAAGTTTTTAGTTGCCTGCAGTTGGTGCGCTTAGGGGCAGCCCCCGGTGAAACGCCACAGCTGTTGATTAAGGCCTGGCGGGGACTGCGCTTTTTTTTGCTTGCCTTCTGCTGGTGCAGTTGGTTTGGGCGCCGCGGCGACAAGTTATTAATTGCCAGTAATCCTCCTTTTATTGGATTGCTAGGCCCATTATTGCAATGGCGTGGTATCAAATATGTGTTCCTATTTCAAGACCTTTTTCCCCATTCAGCTGTGCTCAGCGGCCTGTTGCGAGCTGATGGTTATCTCACCAAATTATTTAAATTGTTAATGGGCTGGGTATGCGTCGGTAGCTATCGCACAGTGGTGTTGAGCGAGGCGATGGCAACTGCTTTGCAAAATGATTATCGCCAGCGATTACCAATCCAAGTAATTCATAATTGGGCTGTGGAAAAGGCTCTTCCCGGCAGCCGCACCCAAAATATATTTGCCCAAGAATTGGGCGTAGCTGATTACTTCTTGGTGCAATATTCAGGCAACTTTGGTAGGTTGCATGATCTTAATACCCTCCTGGAAGCTGCCCTATTATTACGTGAGAAGCCGTTCCGTTTTTTGTTTATCGGTGGTGGTGCTAAACAGGTTGAATTGGAAAACTTTGTGCAACGCCAGCAACTAAAAAATGTTATGCAGTTGCCCTATCAAGCTAGAAATAAATTAGCGATAACCCTTGGTGCCTGTGATATTGCTGCGATTGCTTTGCAGCCTGGGGTAGAGGCCACAGTTGCCCCATGTAAGTTCTACGGGATCCTTGCCAGTGGCCGGCCAGTTTTGTTGGTTGCTAATCCCAATTGCGATATGGCTCGTTTATTAATTGAAAATCAATGCGGCCTTGTGGTGCCACCAGGTGATGCCAATGGGCTGGCCCAACAACTGCTTGTTTTGCAACGGGATCCGGAACGCTTAAGTGCCATGGCGCAACGGGCCCTTGCCCTTTATAAACAACGTTTTGGCCTAGAGAAATCGCTGCAGGCCTATTCGGCCCTATTACAGTGAAGATTCTTTTAATTAGCTATGACCTGCGCCGCCGCGGTGGAATTGAGCGGCTCAGCCTTGATGTTGTTGGAGCACTGCAAGCCCAGGGCCATCATTTGGTGCTGCTAAGCACCAGGCGTTTGGGGCCGGGTTTGATTGGTCGACTACTGGGCCAGCTCTGGTTTTTATGCCAATTAGCCATAGCAAGCCGCCGGTGCGAGCAATTGTTTTGTATGCATGCTTTGTTGCTTGCCCAGGTGGATTGGCTATTGCCGCGCCCAATGCCGCGCTTGTGCTGGCTCCATGGGGTGGAAGTGTGGGGAAAGGCATTGGCGCCACTGGCTATTGCCCTGTGCCGGTGCCGTTTATTAGTGGCAAGCAGCAATTTCACCCGCAGCAAGGTTTTAGAGCACTCCCATCCCTGGCCGCCCGTGGTGGTTATCAACCCACCGGCAAGGCTTTGGTTAGGGCAGGTATTACCTGAACCATTGCCAGCTCAAGCGCAGGATTTACGCATGCTTACCGTTGCCCGCATGGCTGCTGATGAACGCTATAAGGGCCATGATCTGATTATCGAGGCGCTGTGTTTGCTTCATACAGATAATTGGCATTGGCAGATAGTGGGTATTGGCGATGATCAGCCCAGGCTTAGGGCCTTAGTAAATAATTTGGGCTTAGCTGATCGAGTGTGTTTTAGTGGGGCCCTTAACGATGATCAATTGCGCCAGGCATATCAAGATTGCAATTTGCTTGCGATGCCAAGTAGTTATGGCTTACGCGCCGATGGCAGTGCCATGGGTGAGGGATTTGGCATTACCTACCTGGAAGCCGCCATGGCGGGCCGCGCTTCTTTGGCTTGTATCGAAGGGGGGCAAAGCGATTTAATTCAAGCTGGCAAAACTGGTTGGCTGGTGCAACCCAATGTGGATGATCTGCTAATAAACTTGCAAGCGATTCTTAATAATCATGGTGAGTTGGCTCGCCGAGGAGCTGCGGCGAAACAATATGCTTCTAATAATTTTGGCTTCCGCAACTTTGAAGAGGCAATCAAAAAAACTACGCAAAATCTCCCATTGCAGGCCTGAGCAATGTGTGGTTTATTTGCTCGTTTTGGCTCGCCTATATCCACTGCCCATCAAAAGGCGGTACTAGCAGCTCTCAAGGGTCGTGGCCCCAATGCTCAAGGCAGCCACCTTGAACATCTAAACGATCAAAATAATAACTGGATTACCCTCCTGCATACACGCCTGGCGATCCAAGATCTATCTCCGTTGGGTAACCAACCAATGACGTGCCCAGAAGCAAAGCTATCTCTGGTATTTAATGGCGAAATTTATAACCAATGGGAACTACGCCAAGAGTTGGAACGTTGTGGGATTTGTTTTCGTTCAAATAGTGATACGGAGGTGTTATTACATGGCTATCGCCATTGGGGTGCAGATTTATGGGGCAAATTAAATGGCATATTTGCAGTTGCTATTTGGGATGGCATTCGCCAGGAGTTATGCCTTGCAAGGGATAGTTGTGGCGTTAAACCATTGCTTTGGCAAAGGCAAGGAGCTGCTGTAACCGTAGCTTCTGAGCTAAGTGCTTTTGAAGCAGCATCCCTCGCCAGCCGCCGCAAACTATTAATTAATGGCCTTCAATCCTATGCCCTTTGGGGGGCAGTGGAGGCTCCCTACACCTTATTGGAAGGGGTGGAAGTATTCCCAGCTGGCCACTACGTTATTTGCAACAGCCATGCACAACAGGCTCCCCAACCATTTGCTGCACCACTAACTGCCCCTAAGCCCCTAGATGAATTATTAGCCCAGGCTGTTGTTCGCCAGGCAATCGGTAATCAACCGGTTGGTTTATTTCTTAGTGGTGGGTTAGATTCCGGCCTTTTGGCAGCGCTATTACGTAAACATCAACAGGGCCCAATTCATAGCCTTGCCATAGGTTTTGAGCAGTTGCCTGGAGCAGTGGATGAAACAAATCTGGCTGCCCTCACCGCAAATCATTTACAACTAAGCCATCAGCGGGTGTTGATTACAGCCCAGGCATTGGAGGCTGCTTTTGAACCTTTTCTTGCTGCCATTGATCAACCAAGCATTGATGGCTTTAATACTTTTTTGGTAGCCCAGGCCGCAAGGGCCCAGGGCATGGTGGTTGCTTTTTCAGGGCTTGGGGCCGATGAGTTGTTTTATGGCTACGGCCATATGGGATGGCCTAAGCCGTTGCAAAGGTTGGCCTGCCGCCGCATACCTGCAAGTGGTTTAACACCTTGGCGTAAGCATTCTCTTTTGCGCCAGCGGGCAGAGCGCTGCGGCAGCACAGGCGCTTCTAATCAAGAATGCAGCAGCTACATGGCCAATACCCTTTTGCGAGATAGTGATGCCGTAACAATGGCCCAAGGCTTGGAGCTACGGGTGCCTTTTCTGGATCCAGATTTAATCGCCTTTGCCAAAACTAAAAGCGCTGTTGAACATCTTATCGCTGGGCCTAAAACGTTATTGAGGCAGCAGGCGCAGGCCCTATTGCCCACTGAAATTCTGCAGGGCCCTAAACGTGGATTTAATTTACCATTATCCCCATGGCTATCTAGCAATAAACGATTTAGCCCCAGCCGTTTGGTGCATAAGCTCGCTCAAATCGATATTCCCGCCCAGGCAATCTGGCGCAGTTGGTATTTAATGCAGCTCAGCCCCAGGCGTTTTGCATCCTATTGGCGTTGGGTGGTGCTTAGTGAGTGGCTGGAGCAGGTTTAATCAGCGCTGTTAACGATTGGTTCAACCACTGAGCTACCCGCCGGTGCCCTGCGGCGGTGAGGTGATCATCCAGTTGGAAATAGCAGGAGCTATCGCAGGCTTGGCTGAGGTTGAGCAGCAGCACTCTGGTGTGGGGCAACTGTCGCCGTAGGCTGCCTAGGGAATGTTTGAGATCTCGGTACACAGAGGCATTCCAAAGGCCGTAGTCGCTGCTTACAAACACCACCAAACTCTTGCCGGCTAACAATTGCTTGTAGGGCATAAAGCTGGCCACAAATGCCTCCCCATGTTTTGGGAATGGCACATCCAGAGGATTGGCTTCCGCCTTAAGAATCCCCTGCAACCAATGTTCTGTGAAAAGACGCAGGTGGCCTAAATTTGAGGCATCCAGTAGCAGCTCAGGCTTCACATAGGGCGTGTTAGTGGCATAGCTGAGATAGCTGCTGGATTGGAAGCGTTGCTTGCCCGTGGAGCTGTTTTCCCCCCAGTCATTTACGCCGTATTGCAGCAGGATCGTGCGGGCACTGGCATAGCCCTGGGGGTAAAGCCCGGCGTAGCGCTCCAGTAGCCGCAGTTCCCGGGCGGTGCCATAGCTGGAGATGCCCAGATTCAAGCTGGGTTGCAATTTGGGGCTCAGCAAACTGGAGTAGCGCTCTTCAGACTCCACACCCCAGCCCATGGCGTGGGAATCGCCGATCACGATGCTGCGCGGCTGCCGCAGTGCTGCTTCGCTGTCGCGCACACCCATGCTGTTGAACTGATGGGTGGTGCGAAATTCCAAATTGTCAAAACGACAACTCGCCCTGGGCTGGCCGATGTAGGTGAGGGTTTGATCCCGCTGGAAGCAGTCTTTACGGCCCTGGATTCCCTGACGGTAGATATTTAGATAGGGCCAGCGGGCCAGCTCCAGCAGCGGGCCCCATGCCAAGCGTGGATGGCGTAGGGCCCAGTGGGCCAGCAGCCAGGGCCCCAGCAGGGGACTTAGTAGAAGCGCCAAAACCGCCAGGTTGATAGCTACCAGGCGGACGGGGTTGCTCCAGGCTTTGGGGGTCATGGGTTTGGCTTCAGGCTGCTGGCCACCGCCTCCGCCAGTTGTTCGGGCCTTGGCAAAAACTTGTTGGCAATGGTTGGTGAGTTTGCCAGGTTCCAGGGGCCCCTTAGGGCTTGGGCCAAAGCCTGGGGATCTCCACTGGGGAACAACCTATGGGGGGCTTCCCCCAGCAAATCCCTAGCGCAGCCCGGATGGTCACTGGCTATCACCCGTAGGCCAAATTGCAGGGCCTCATTAACCACTAGCCCCCAGGTTTCCCCCTGCACCGAAGGAAACACAAGCGTGTCGGCAACTGCGTAAAAGCGCCCCAACTGCGACTGATTCTGAAAGCCCACAAAGCGGCTACGTCCAGGCAACTGTTCTTCGATGGCGGCAGCGAAGGCCTCTCTTAAAGGGCCATCCCCCACCACCACCAGCCACAACTGCCTTTGGCGTTCCGCTGGCAGCAGCGCCAGGGCCTTGGCGAGCAGCAGCGGCCCCTTCACGGGGGTGATTTTGCCCACACTAAGCAGCACTTCTGCCGTGGCTGGAATCTGCAGGGCCCTGCGCAGTTCGTTGCGTTGGGGCATCCAGTGTTCCACTTGCCGTTGGAAATACTCCACATCTACGGCAAATGGCACCGCTTTGCGGCGGTGGGAAGGCACTCCTAAACGGGCAAAATGATCATTGGAATCACTGCCGATTGGAAATATTTGGCTAAATAAACAGTAATAACGCCTTAGCAATTGATCTTTTAACAAACTTTTCCATGGGGCCCTTTGGAAGGCGCGATCAGTGCCATCGGCCCGCAGTAATAGCTCTTCACCATGGGCAGCAAGTATTAGGGTGCTAGCGGTAATAAATAAGGGGCTATAGGCAAATATCAAAACCGCATCAGCTCTCCAGTTGTGAATTTGTGCGCTGCCTTTCCAGGCAAGCTGAATTGCAGTGGCAGGTTTTGCCAAGTTGGCTAGGGGGCTTTCGCTAAGAAAGCAATGATCAAATCCAGCCGTGGGGGCACTATCCCAGGCAAACGACACGCCAAAGTCTGGGTCGAGGCTGGGTTTAACACCATGATTACAACCAAAAAATACTTTTACCTTTAGATCTTCACAGGCAGCTAAGGCTTGAAATACCGGTTTGAAATATTGCACCGGATGGGTAATTAATACTGCTAGGCGCTTAGATTTGCTTTTCATTTGATGAGCTGTTTATCAGTGCAGATCAGCTGAGCAAGAACTGTTGCTGCTAATTGGTGGCCATTGATATTCCAATGGCCAATTCCTTTCGCTTTGCCAAAGCCATGCAATATCAGGCCTTTTTGATCAACTTGTTGCTGCATGGCAGGTGCCAGGGCGGTGTAAGCAATTCCTAGGGGTTGAAGTAAAGCGGCGAGCTGTTTTTCCTTGGCGAATATCTGGCTTGGGCGCTGGTTGCGCCGAGGCCACACCTGCTCAGGGCTGGTGAGGCTCACCACAAGCAGCTTTGCCCCTTCTGCTTTTACTTCTGTATTTAGTTGTTTAATTAGAGCTTCGGTGAGGGCCCAACCGCTTGGGCTTGCTGGTGCTACTTGTGGCGGTGTGTTTTGGTTGCTTTTAGAATTTGAGTTTATTGGATTAGCACTGCGGTTTTTTGCTTCATTTAGCAATTGCGCCAACCGGCTATGCTCTACAAACCAGTTAAGGCTGCGTCCAGGTAAACTATTTCGAAATATACTTGCGGGGGATTGGCGGAAATCGTTATTAATATGCAGTGTGCCATTTCGATCTAAATAAAAGAAAGGCCTATCATTTCTGGCCGTAGGTGTATTGTCATTGATGTCATTACCTAAAAATACAGCAAGAATAACCAGGTTGGGTTTGTTATGGCGTGCATCAGATCTCCAGGTAAGCAGTTGTTGACCAGTGCCATAGGCGCCAACACCAAAATTCATCACTTCTAAACCTTTTGGATAATTAGATATCAATGTGCAATCAGGCTTGTGATTTACCTGCTTTTGTAATTGTGCCCACCAGGTTTCGTTTTGATTCACCTGGAATGCTTCACTAAATGAATCCCCCAATACGGCCACTCGCAATACTCCTTTTGTTGGCAGGGCAGCATGGTTGCTATCGCGGAAGCCCGCTTTATTAATACTTACCCAGCCGCGGCCCTCTTGATTCCACCACCCTGTTGCCCCTGGCCTGTGGCTAAAGCCCCGCACGGGGTGAAATTGATAAAAAGCTGGCTTTTCAAGGGCGGCTAAACGCAATGCAAATTCTGCCAATAGCAAAAATATCAACAAAACAGCAATATTCATCACCCCCAAACGCAGCAAGGGAATCAAATAGCTACGGCTGGCAAACTTGAAGGCCAATTCTTTAGAATAATGTGTAGATAAATGGTGCTAAGGCCGAACCCTGGGTGAGCACCACTAGGCCGCCAAGTAATACCAAGGTTACAATTAGAGGTAGCAACCAAAACTTTTTGCGTTCATTTAAAAAGCCCCACACATCTGCAAGTAGTTCGAATATTGCCATGGCCTTATGGATTGGATAGATGTCTTGATTATACATTGGAAGCCCAGGAATCAACCGCGATCAATTTCATGGCGAACAATTTCTACCACGGTTTTACCATGTGGCTGCCTGGGCGTGATTTTGAAACCAACCTGTAGCTGTTGGCTTGTTGGTTGGTTTTACGTTTAAGCGGATCAATGCCGCGGGCGCGCATGATCAAGCCCATGGGCGTAAATATTCCATAAAAAAGTAGAGTTAAAATAATTCTGCTATTTATTGCACCAAGCACATTGCCAAGCCTCAACCATAGTTTCTCAATTGGCGCGAGGGTTTCTGGTGCTAGTAGTGCTAATGCCACTAAAATGCTATTAACTATCCACAACCAAATTGGTGCTGGATGATTGCGCAACCATGGGCCGATTACACCAAAGATCAAGCTAAGGCCACCGGCTAATACAAAGCCAAATTCCCTAAGTTTTATTTTTTGTGATTTATGTGCCATGGGTAGATTAATCCAACGCAAAGGTGTCTTGCCAGCGTTCGCTATCGGCAAAATCGGGCTGTTCATTTTTTAGTAGTAGGGTATTGCCGATCACTAGGGCATCCATTTCAGTGCGCATAAAGCAACGGTAAGCATCTTCCGCTGTGCAAACAATTGGTTCACCGCGCACATTGAAACTGGTATTTACCAGCACTGGGCAGCCGCTGATTTTTTCAAAAGCTGTTATCAAGGCGTGGTACCTGGGGTTTGTATCGGCATGAACTGTTTGGACTCTGGCTGAATAATCTACATGGGTTATGGAAGGCAGGGAGGAGCGGGGTACATTTAATTTATCAATGCCAAATAAGTTTTCTTCTTTAGTTGTCATTTGGCGCCGGTGTTGGTTTCTTATGCCTGCCACCAGCAACATATAAGGGCTGCTTTGATCCGGTTCCAGCTCAAACCATTCACTTGCTTTTTCCGCTAAAACGGAAGGCGCAAATGGCCTGAAGCTTTCTCGATATTTAATTTTTAAGTTCATAACACTTTGCATTTTTGCAGATCTTGGATCGCCAAGGATTGAGCGGCCCCCAAGGGCCCTTGGGCCAAATTCCATCGGCCCTTGGCACCAGCCCACCACCTGTTCAGCCGCCAACAGTTTTGCCACTTCCGGTAGGAGTTCTTGATCCGCAAGTTCCCTGCCCACAGCGCCAAGCTCCCTTAAGGCGGCTGCGGTGCTGGCAGGGTTGAGCTTCGGGCCCAAGTAGCTGCCCCTCTGGCGATCGCGCAAACCGCTGGCGGCAATACTGGGTCGTGGTTGCTTTTCATGGCGATGCCAAACAGCAAGGGCAGCGCCAAGGGCACTGCCGGCATCACCGGCAGCTGGTTGAATCCAAATTTGTTTAAACGTTCCCTCCCGCAATAAACGGCCGTTAGCAACACAATTCAGGGCTACCCCGCCGGCTAAGCAGAGGTTTTGCAGGCCTGTTTCCGCCTGCAGGCTGCGGGCTAGTTGCAGCACTAGATCCTCAGTTACAAGCTGAATGGAGGCGGCTAAATCCATATGACGTTGCTCTAGGGGTGATTCAGGCGCCCGCGGCGGCGCTCCAAATAGTTTGTGAAATGGTTCAGCCGTCATTGTTAAACCACTGGCGTAATTGAAAAAGCGTTGGTTTAGGCGAAAACTGCCATCTGCTTTCACATCCAATAGTTGGCTGCGGATTTCATCTGCAAATATCGGCCTGCCATAGGGGGCAAGCCCCATTAATTTGTATTCACCGGAATTCACCTTGAAGCCGCAGTAATAGGTGAAGGCCGAATAAAGCAAGCCAAGGGAATGGGGGAAATCAAGCTGCCATAGAGATTTGAGTTCGGCACCTTCTCCCACCCAAGCCGAACCACAGGCCCATTCGCCAACGCCATCAAGGCAGAGCACTGCCGCTTGATCAAAGGGGCTTGGGTAATAGGCGGCAGCAGCATGGGCTTCATGGTGTTCGGTGAACAGCAGGGGCGGAAGCTGTTTTTCCTGGCAGCTAGCCAATTCCGCGAATTCACGCCGCAGCACACTTTTCAGGTAGAGCTTTTCTTTTAACCACACCGGCATCGCTTTTAAAAATGAGCGCAACCCCCGTGGAGCCGTAGCTAGGTAGGTTTCCAGCAACCTTTCAAACGTAAGTAGTGGTTTTTCGTAGAACACCACCCGATCGATGCTGGTGAGGGCAATGCCTTCTTCTTCCAGGCACCAGCGGATGGCGTTGCTTGGAAAGGCAGGGTCGTGTTTGATGCGGCTAAAGCGTTCCTCTTGGGCGGCGCAGCGAATTTCACCATCCACCACTAGGGCAGCGGCACTATCGTGGTAGTAAGCCGAGAGGCCAAGGATTTTCATTGCTTTTGATTCTGACAGTGCTGCGGGCTGGTATCCAGGGGGATCGCCCCTTGGGCCAGCAGCACCAGCCGGATTGTTTTCAGCAGTATCAATCCATCTAAAAGAGGATTGCCATTGCGCAGGTAGTAGAGGTCGTAGCTGAGCTTGGCCCTGGCATCCTCAAGGCTGGCGCCATAGGGATAACACACCTGGGCCCAACCGCTCAGGCCAGGCCGCAGCCAATGCCGCAGCCTGTAGTGGGGAATAGCCCGTTCCAATTCCTCCTCAAATTCAGGCCGTTCAGGCCGAGGCCCAATCAGGCTCATGTCGCCCCTCAGCACTGCCCATAGTTGTGGTAGTTCATCAATTCGAGTGCGCCGTAACCAGTGCCCTAGCGGGGTGATACGGCCATCGCCGCGGCTTGCCCAACGGGCACCATGCTGCTCAGCGTTTGGGCGCATGCTGCGTAATTTGGCGATTGTGAATTTTTGGCCATATAAACCTGAACGCACCTGGCGATAGAGCACAGGTCCACCGTCTTGCAGTTTGATTAGCAGGCCTGCCATTAACAGCAGTGGTGCTGCCAGCAGCAGCAAGCTGCCAGCTACCACCACATCAGCGCTGCGTTTCAAGCGCCAAATAAATCGCCCCGGTTGCAACTGAAAGCCATCCCCTAGCAGCAGCGTTTGGCGGCAAAATAAATCCGGTGGTACCCGTTGCAATTGGGCTTCACACCATCCAACCAAGCTGATGCATGGCAAACCCTGGCTGCGGGCAAACATCAACTCAGATAGTTTCTCCAGGCTTAAGGAAAGATTCTCGCTAAGCGCTACCCCCTGAAATGCGTTCAAACCATCGGCTTGGCATTGCTCTAATTGGCTGAGGCTCCAAATTTGCGCCTGTGGCTGCTTTAAAAATCCTTGCAGCACCTGTTCTTCCCTGCTATCCACCACCAGCAGCCAAGGTTGTTTGGGCTTTTGGTTGTGTAACAGCAGCCTTTGACCTAACCATGAGGCCAGGCCAGCAAGCACTAAAAAAGGAATTTGCTGGCTGCGCAACCCCGTAACTGTTACCTGGAGCCCCAGCAACCACGACCCCCCTAAAACAGTTGTTAGCAGCAACAGGATCAACAGCAGCAACAACAATCCCTGATAGCGCTCACCCCGTGGTTGCTCTGATGGTTTGGAGTAGCGGCCGATTAAATAGGAAAAGGCAAGCCAAAGCCCTAGATAACTGGGCACAGCAAGTCCCCCCTGGGGCCAATTGCCGTGGTGCCAGAAATAAACAAGGCCGTAGCTAAGCGGCACCATCAGGGCATCCCAGGCGGCTGATGCCAGCATCGGCAGCCTTTCTTGAAGCCATGGGGCCCGCAGTTGCATCAGCGTTGCTGGGCAAAAGCCGCTGGAAAATCGCAAGCAACTTGCCCTAATCCAGCCTTAAGAGGAATTGCCGCCTGCCAGCCAAGCTGATGCAGCCGGCTGCAATCAAGCAGTTTGCGGGGGCTGCCATCGGGTTTGCTGACATCCCATTCGATTTCACCATTGAAACCAATGCTGGTTGCAATTTGTGTTGCTAATTCTTTAATGCTGATTTCATCGCCACTGCCCACATTTAGAAATTGCAATGGGTTGCCTTGCCTATCTTTAGGGGCATCAGCTCTACTGGGATCCCAATAATTTAAACAAAAAAGTGATGCGGAAGCCAGATCATCCACATGCAGAAATTCACGCTTTGGTTTGCCGCTACCCCAACAGCAAACCCTTGGTGCTCCGCTTTGCTGCGCTTCATAAAATCTCCTCAGCAGCGCTGCCATCACATGGCTATGGCTGGGGTGATAGTTATCGCCAGGTCCATAAAGATTGGTTGGCATGAGGCTAATTGCATCAAAACCATGCTGCTGACGCAGGGCCGCGCAAAGCTTTATGCCAGCGATCTTGGCGATTGCATACCATTCATTATTTGCTTCTAAGGCACCTGTTAACAGCGCTTCTTCTTGGATCGGTTGCTCAGCAAATTTTGGATAAATGCAGCTGCTACCAAGAAATAACAATCGCCTTACGCCACTGCGCCAGGCGGTTTCAATTACATTATTTTGAATTTTTAGATTATCAAGTAAAAAATCAGCTGGATAACTATTATTAGCCAATATTCCGCCCACCCTGGCCGCTGCTAGCACCACCACTGTGGGTTTATTTTCTGTGAACCATTGCTGCACTGCTGCTACATCAAGCAGGTTTAATTCCGTCCTTGGGGCAGTGAGCAGATTTGTGTATTGGGCATTACTCAGGGCTCTACATATGGCGCCACCTGCCATGCCGCGATGGCCGGCGACAAAAATGCGATCGTTTTGATTAATTAAGGCCGGAGGGGGATTCATTCCTGGGCTGCCCCCACCACGGCAAAGCCCTTGCGGTGCAGATAGGCCTCTTTTTTTGCTTCCTCGCGGTCTGTTGAGATCATTTCCGCCACCAATTCCTCCAAGGTTGTGGTGGGTTGCCAGCCCAATCTCTGATGGGCCCTGCTGGGGTCTCCCAAAAGGGTTTCCACCTCAGCTGGCCTGAAATAGCGCGGATCAATGCGCACCACAACAGCGTCAGTGTCTGCGCGGCGGCCAACTTCCTCAAGGCCTTCCCCATCCCAGTTGATGGCTCCCCAACCCAATTCAGCGGCGCTGAGTTCAATAAAACGACGCACCGATTCCTGCCTACCTGTGGCGATTACAAAATCCTCCGGCTGCTCCTGTTGCAACATGCGCCATTGCATCTCCACATAGTCGCGGGCGTGGCCCCAATCCCTTAATGAATCGAGGTTACCCATGAATAAACATTGATCTAAACCTGCATCGATGCGGGCAAGGCCCCTAGTGATCTTGCGGGTAACAAAGGTTTCACCACGCCTTGGGCTTTCATGGTTAAAAAGAATGCCATTACAGCAATACATTCCATAGCTTTCGCGGTAATTAACCGTGATCCAATAGCCATAGAGCTTTGCCACGCCATAGGGGCTGCGGGGGTAGAAGGGGGTGGCTTCCGTTTGGGGTATTTGCTGCACTAAGCCATAGAGCTCACTGGTGCTGGCTTGATAGATGCGGGTTTTAGTGGTTAACCCCAGCAGCCGCACCGCCTCAAGGATGCGCAGGGTGCCAAGGCCATCGCAATTAGCTGTGTATTCCGGCTCCTCAAAGCTCACGGCCACATGGCTTTGGGCGCCGAGGTTGTAGATCTCATCGGGTTGCACCTGTTGAATGATGCGGGTGAGGTTGCTGCTGTCGGTGAGGTCGCCGTAGTGGAGCTTGAGGCGTGGATCAGGCTCGTGGGGATCTTGGTAAAGGTGATCAATCCTTTGGGTGTTGAAGCTGCTGGCCCGCCGTTTGATCCCATGCACTTCATAACCTTTTTGCAGCAGTAATTCCGCGAGATAGCTGCCGTCTTGGCCTGTAATACCCGTTATTAAAGCAATTTTGGGCGGCACTGTTCTTGAGTTGTGAGTAGTGCCCATCACTTTATGGGTGAGAATGCCGCCCATCGACCTCCACCCCATGCACACCCCAACCCCCCGCAAGATTTGCTGCATCGGGGCTGGCTATGTGGGTGGGCCCACCATGGCTGTGATTGCCGATCGCTGCCCTGGGATCCAGGTAACGGTGGTGGATCTAAATGAAGCGCGCATCGCCGCCTGGAACCACCCTGACCTCAGCAAACTGCCGGTTTATGAACCTGGTTTAGATGCGGTGGTGGGCAGGGCAAGGGGCCGCAATTTGCACTTCAGCAGCGCTGTTGATCAAGCGATCGCCAGTGCAGATATGGTGTTTCTATCGGTTAATACCCCAACAAAAAAGCGGGGGGTTGGGGCTGGCCAAGCTTCGGATTTGCGTTGGATTGAAGCCTGCACCCGCCAGGTGGCAGCAGCAGCTACCGGCCACACAATTGTGGTTGAAAAAAGCACCCTGCCAGTGCGCACGGCTGAAACCGTGGCGGCGATCCTGGCGGCGGCAGAACAGGACCCAGCCCTGCCGCAAAAAAGCTTTTCGGTGTTATCCAACCCTGAATTTTTGGCGGAGGGCACTGCGATTAGTGATCTGGAAAATCCCGATCGCGTGTTGATTGGTGGTAATGATCCCAGCGCCCTTGATGCCCTGGCGGCGATCTACGCCAATTGGGTGCCAGTGGAGCGAATTCTGCGCACAAACCTATGGAGTAGTGAATTATCAAAGCTCACTGCTAATGCTTTTCTGGCCCAAAGGATTTCATCGATTAATTCAATTGCGGCCCTCTGTGAAGCAACCGGCGCCGATGTGCGTGAAGTGGCCCGGGCGATTGGTAGCGATAGCCGCATCGGTGCCCGCTTTTTGCAAAGTGGGCCTGGATTTGGTGGCAGTTGCTTTCAAAAAGATATCCTCAATCTTGTGTATCTATGCGGTCACTACGGCCTCAAGGAAGTGGCCCACTACTGGCAGCAGGTGGTGGATCTCAATAATTGGCAGCAGCAGCGCATCGCCCAAATGGTGGTACAAAAATTATTTAATACCGTTACTGGTAAACGGATTGCAATGCTTGGTTTTGCCTTTAAGGCAAACACAAACGACACCCGTGAATCACCATCTATTTGTATTGCAAAACAGTTGCTAGATGAAGGAGCTCAGCTCGCAATTTTTGATCCAAAGGTAAGCCCAGATCAAATCAGCCTTGATCTAGGCCAACCCGCGGGATCGGGGGAGGCCAGTTGGAGGGAGGCATCGGATAGCCTTGATGCATGCCAAGGGGCCGATGCGGTTTTGATTCTCACCGAATGGGATCAGTTTCGAGAGCTCGATTGGCATGCTGTTGCAGCGTTGATGCGCAAACCCGCCTGGCTTTTTGACGCGCGAGCGATTGCCGATGCCAAGGCCGCAAGGGCCGCTGGTTTGCAGGTTTGGACCGTGGGGGAGGGCTGAGATGACAATGCGTCATTTAGTAACCGGTGGTGCAGGTTTTGTGGGTTCGCATTTAGTTGATAGGTTGATGGCCGCAGGTGAGGAAGTTATCTGTTTAGATAATTATTTCACCGGTAGGAAAGATAATATTCGCCAGTGGATCGGCCATCCGAACTTTGAATTGATTCGCCATGATGTAACTGAACCAATTCGCTTAGAGGTGGATCGTATTTGGCATTTGGCGTGCCCTGCTTCACCTGTGCATTATCAATTTAATCCAATAAAAACTGCTAAAACAAGTTTCCTTGGTACCTACAATATGCTCGGCCTAGCAAGGCGAGTTGGGGCAAGGTTGATGTTAGCTAGCACCAGTGAAGTGTATGGCGATCCCGAGGTGCATCCCCAGCCGGAAAGCTACCGCGGCTGTGTAAATACGATCGGCATTCGCAGTTGCTACGACGAAGGTAAGCGCATCGCCGAAACCCTATGTTTTGATTATCAACGGATGCATGGGGTGGAGATAAGAGTGGTGCGTATTTTTAATACCTACGGCCCCCGCATGCTAGAAAATGATGGAAGGGTAGTTAGTAATTTTATCGTGCAGGCCCTGCGGGGTGAACCATTAACCCTATATGGCGATGGTATGCAAACCCGTTCTTTTTGTTATGTGGATGATTTAGTGGAGGGCTTTTTGCGTTTGATGGAATGCTCCCATACGGGGCCAATAAATATTGGCAATCCAGGTGAATTCACGATTAAACAACTGGCTGAATTGGTGCGTGATCGCATTAATCCGCAATTGGACTTGGTATATCGCCCATTGCCCCAGGATGATCCAATGCAGCGCCAGCCCGTAATTGATTTAGCCCGTGAAGTATTGGCGTGGGAGCCCAAGGTTTCCTTGCAGGAGGGGTTAGAGCCAACCATTGCTGATTTTCGCCGCCGCGTGGCACCTAATTAACCGGCATCAAATAACTTTTTACCCTTAGCTGTTTTTCGTTGGCGGTGACGCCTTGCTTCCCTTGAAGTGAATTGACTAACAGTTGGGTTGCCATACACGCCATCCACATGGGCCACCTGTTCCCATAGGTCGCGGGGTGCCCATTTCACGGTGTGGGCAATTTTATCGTGGCGAATAACATGGCACCAACGGCTGCAGCCACATTCGCTGCAATACAACTGCTCAAGCCATTCATTACTGAGCACCAGCACCGGATAGGCCTGGATTATTAATTTTGCTTTAGTTGCCTTAATGCCTCGGATCACCAATTGCTCTGGGCTGAGCAGGTGTAGGAAGTACTTTTTGCCACCCCCCACTAAAAATTCATCCGGGTGGCTAGGGCAAAACAGCTCCCTCCGTTTCGGGCGGCTGCGTTGCCTGCCACCTTGCACTGCAGTTGTTGTCACTGGCTTTTAGGTTTAGGCCGAACCAACGCCCACATAGGCGCCATAGAAGAACAAGCCCACCACAAAAATCACGGCCATGCCGCCGGCGGTAGCCACCAGCCACAGGGGTAGGGGGCCTTCTGTCCAGCGGCTGCGCCATGGCACAGCCGGACGGCCATCGGGTAAACGATCTGGAACGCGACCGTCGGGAAGCGAAGACTTCTTGCTGCTCATGGCTAGGCCTCAGTTAAAGAAGTAGCTGGAAAAAAGCACACCGGTAACGAAAATGAACAGCAGCCCCAGGTAGAGGCTGGTGCGGTTCAGTTCAACCGGCAGGTTGTTTGGATTTGGATTGCGATCCATGGCTGGTGTTAGCGGCGGACGAATTGCATAGCAGCTAAGGCGCCCAGGAAAAAAACCGTGGGGATACCTAAGGCATGGAGCGAAAGCCAACGCACCGTAAAAATCGGATAGTTGCGGGGCGTGGTGGGGGAGGAGGTCATCGGCTTTAGTTCTTGAGGCGCAGATCAAGTTGGGATTTGCCCTCGAAGCGCTGGCTCACCACAGGGGCTTTTTGATCATTTGCTTGGAAATAGGCATCCGGCCGCGGGGTGCCGAAGGCGTCGTAGGCAAGGCCAGTGCTCACAAAAAGGAACCCTGCCAGGAAGATCGCCGGCAGTGTTACGGCGTGAATCACCCAGTAGCGGATGCTTGTAATGATTTCGAAGAACGGGCGTTCCCCGGTGGAACCGGCGGCCATCGCAACTCTCTTATCAGCTGAATAATCCTAAGGGTTGGGATCCGCTAGGGGGCGGAACAGTTACACAGTGTCAGCCGATCCAACGCAGCAAGGTGCCCCGTTCACCCAGGGCAAAGCCCTTGCCATCTTCTAAAAACAGCAAACGGGTGAAGTTGCTTGGTGTGGCAGCCCCCACCGCATCCCTTTGCCAATGGGCTCCACCGTCACTGCTTTGCAGAAGGGTGCCGCTGCCGCCACCGGTCCAAATCGTGCCGTTTGGATCCCAAGCCATATCCAAGTAGCCAAAGCCATTGGTGATCGGAATCACCGGCTTGCTCCAATCCTCTGGGTTGCTGCCATCGGGGTTAAAGCGCAGTTGGGCGCCGCGGGTAACCATCCACAGCTTGTTATCGGGTTGAAAACCCATCGTTTGCACCCTTTGGCTGCTCACCCGGTTGTGGGGTTGCCACACCTGATCGCCCGGGTTCCAGGTGGAAAAGAAATTGCCGAGGCCACTCACGCTCACATAGCTGCCCTCTGGGCTGCGGCGCAGATCGCGCACTGCTCCAGCTGCATCACTAACTTCCGCCTGCCAACTCTTGCCGCTATCGCTGCTGCGGTAGATCGCCCCCACATTGGTGGCCAGTTCTGCCTTGTTGCTGCCGATGGCGGTGATCAGATATGGATCGCCGGGCAGTTTTGTGTCCAGCAGCAGGCGATTCCAATTCTGGCCGCCGTCATTGCTATGCAGCAGCAAGCCCGGCTGGCCGGCAATCCAGCCCTCCTGGCCAAGAAAATCAATGCTGATCAGGCGGAAATTTTCCTCCGCCGGCAATTCCAAGGCCCTTTCTTCCCAACTGTTGCCACCGTCATTGGTTTCCATCACCAGGCGGTTGCTGCCCACTAAAAAACCGTGGTTGGCATCCGTGAAAGCCACATCCAAGGGATTTGCGCTTGTGCTGAGCGGCACCGTTTGCCACGGGCTGGAAGCTGCTGTGGCAAGGCCGGTGGTAACGCAACCGGTGGTGAGCAAGATCAATAAAACCGCGCTTAGCACTGGCTTAAGCAGGGCATTGAGCTTTTGACGCAGGAGGTTGGTCATGGTTTCGATTTCAGCGCAGGGAATAGAGGGAGAGGAAAAAAGCAACGGCCAAGGCAAACCCCCCAAAGATCAACACATTCTTCTGGCCTGGGGTGAGCGTATTAACGCCAAAGCCAAATTTGAGATTTTCCTCAAAGCCACTCGGCTTATTGCGGGGCCCGATGTCACGGAAGGCAGCCACTGGGCTGCGGCACACGGGGCAGCGAAAGCGGCGCGGATCAATCGCTGTAAAGGGTGTTCCCACCTCAATTCCTAGCTTTTTTACCCCCTCTTCTGGATCGTAAACAAAGCCACAGCTGCGGCATTCAAATCGATGGCTATCCGGGTTGCTTTCCTCCTCCGGTATTTGCGGAGTATCCAATTCAGGGGTATCCATTTCAGGTGTATCCATGGCAACGGCCCAGTGCTTAAGCCAACTCTATCCAGCCCATTGCAGCAGCAGCGGTGCCACACTGGTGCCATCAAAACTGAGTAGCCCCTCAGGCATGTTTGTTCTCCCTGGCTACGACGCCTTTTTGGGGTTTTTGCTGATAGCAGCGGCGGTGCCGGTGCTCGCCCTGGTTACCAACAAATTGGTGGCCCCTAAATCCCGCAGCGGTGAGCGCCTACTCACCTATGAATCGGGCATGGAGCCCGTTGGTGGCGCCTGGATTCAATTCAATATTCGCTACTACATGTTTGCGCTTGTGTTTGTGATATTCGATGTGGAAACCGTTTTTCTCTATCCCTGGGCGGTGGCCTTCCATCGCCTCGGCCTGCTTGCTTTCATCGAAGCATTGATTTTTATTGCCATATTGCTTGTGGCCCTAGCCTATGCCTGGCGCAAGGGCGCCCTTGAATGGAGCTGAGTGCCATGACTGAAACCACCCCTTCTATCGATGCCCTGCGCGACCTAAGGGCCGCCAGCTGTGGTCCCGTTGGTGCACCGGAAATCACCTCTGGCCTTTCAGAGAATGTGATCCTCACCAGCCTTGATGATCTGCATAATTGGGCCCGCCTCAGCAGCCTTTGGCCGCTGCTCTATGGCACCGCCTGCTGCTTCATTGAATTTGCCGCATTAATCGGCTCCAGATTCGATTTCGACCGTTTTGGTTTGGTACCCCGTTCCAGCCCCCGCCAGGCGGATTTAATCATCGTGGCCGGCACCGTAACGATGAAGATGGCCCCAGCTTTGGTGCGCCTTTATGAACAGATGCCCGAACCGAAATATGTGATTGCCATGGGTGCATGCACCATTACCGGAGGCATGTTTTCCGCTGACTCCACCACCGCTGTGCGGGGGGTAGACAAGCTGATCCCCGTTGATCTCTACCTGCCCGGTTGCCCGCCTCGGCCGGAGGCAATTTTTGATGCGGTGATCAAACTGCGCAAAAAAGTTGGCAATGAAGCCCTGCAGGAACGGGGCCGCCTATTGCCCACCCACCGCTATTACACCGTTGCCCATCGCATGACTGCGGTGGAGCCAATCATTGATGGCCGCTACTTGCGGGCCGAATCCCAAAAGCAGGCCCTGGCTGCTGCAGAGGCGATATCACCGCTCAATTTGAGCCCTGCCAAATCTGAAACCATTGCCCTTCCGCTTGAGTCATGACCGATTCCACCCCAGGCCCCCTGGCTGAATGGCTGCAGCAGCAGGGTTTTGACACTCAGCCATTGGCAAATGACCATCTCGGGATTGAACGCATTGGCGTTGAACCCCAAGCGTTGCCACTGGTGGCAACAGCACTAAAAAGCAAGGGTTTTGATTACCTCCAAGTGCAAGGCGCCTACGACGAAGGCCCCGGCGAAAATCTGGTTAGTTTTTATCACCTGGTGCAGGTGGGCAGCAGTGATGGCAATGGCACCACCGAGGTGCGGCTTGAGGTGAGCCTCCCCCGCAGCGGTGATCTCAGCGTTCCATCCCTTTATCCCCTCTATCGCGGTGCCGATTGGCAGGAGCGGGAATGCTTCGACATGTTTGGCATCACCTACAGCGGTCACCCCTTGCCCAAGCGTCTTTTGATGCCTGAAGATTGGGTTGGTTATCCCCTGCGCAAAGACTACGTTCAGCCCGATTTTTATGAATTACAAGACGCCCACTAATTAAATTTTTTTACTACTAATTTGATCTGGTATTGCGGTAGAAGCGCATTACAGCCAAGGCCAAGCTGCGCGGTTCATGGCGCAGGGTTCCCCTACTGGCCCTGCCGGCGCTGCGTTGTTTCTTACCTTGCATCGCCGCCAACATCACTTCATAGCCCTGGGCCCTTAGGGCCTCCACTTCGCAATGAACCGGTTCAGCGCCTCGGGCGCGGTAATAGTTGAGCTCAGGGCCACTGGCCAGATCCTCTTGGGCAAGCACCGCATCAAATAAACGCCGCTGCACCCCATGGGTGGCGAGTTGCGCTTCGATTGCCCGCAGGTGGCCTGCCACATCAAGGCCGTCGGTTTCGCCCGGTTGGGTCATGAGGTTGCAGATATAAAGCCGTGGTGCTTGGGAGCGGCCAATCGCTTCCACCAGTTGGGGCACCAGCAGATTTGGCAACAGGGAGGTGTAGAGGCTGCCGGGGCCAAGCACGATTAAATCCGCCTGGGCAATCGCTTCAAGGGCCCTTGGTAGAGCCGCCGGCCGTGGCGGGGTGCAACCCAGCCGCACGATTGGGCTATCGGCCTTACCAATATTTGATTCCCCCTCCAGGCGCCTGCCATCTTCCAGTTCAGCCCAGAGGCGCACATCAGAGCTGGTGGCTGGCACCACCTGGCCCTGCACCGCAAGCACCTTGCTGCTGGCGGTGATCGCCGTTTCCAAGCTGCCGGTGATTGCTGTGAGGGCAGATATGAATAAATTGCCGAAACTATGGCCCTCTAAACCACTGCCGGCGGTGAAGCGATATTGAAACAACTTTGTTAGCAGCGGCTCCTCCCGCGCCAGGGCCGCCAGGCAATTGCGAATATCTCCAGGCGGTTGCACCCCCAGTTCCCGGCGCAGCACCCCGCTGCTGCCGCCGTCATCGGCCACCGTAACGATCGCCGTGAGATTGCTGCTGTAGCGCTTGAGGCCACTCAAAAGCGTGGATAGCCCGGTGCCGCCACCGATGGCAACGATATTTGGACCCCGGTTTAGGCGTCGTTGGGCCACCAGGGCATCCACCAGGGCGGTTTCGCTTTGATGGGGCGCCAATGCCCTTTGAATCGAGCCAAAACTACGGCTTTGACCAAGCAGAATTAGGCCTGCTCCCACCACCAACACCAATGGACCAGTGAAACCTTGCCCGGCCCCGGCTAGGGAGCGCAACAGGGTTTCAATTGCCGTGATCGTCCAGTAGATCGGTTTGAGGTCTGCCCAGATGGCAGCCCCCAAGAGGGCCATCACCAGCCCCAAGGCTGAGGTGAGCACCCAGCGCTTCACCACCAGGCCCGGTTGCAACCATTGCACCGCGCGCCTGGAGCGTTTTACCAATTCGTCGCGGCGGTGGTGATCGCCGGCTGGCTGAGCCATGGCGCTGGCCTTGGCAGCATCAACTTGTCACTGTAATGAGAAGAGCAACCCCTAAATGACTAAATCCCGCGCTGCCTTCAACCATTCCCACCTGCCCGTGGTGGAGCTGCGGGGTGTGAGCTTGAATCGCGGCAGCAGAAGGATCCTTTCCGATCTGCATCTGCAATTGATGCCAGGGGAGCGGCTGGCGATTGTGGGCCCCTCCGGAGCAGGTAAAACCACAATCCTGCGCATGTTGGCGGGTTTGGAATTGCCCACTGCCGGCGAATTACTGCTGTTTGGTGAGCACCAGAGCTACATGCGCCTCGATCAGAGCCATCCCCCTGATGTGCGCCTGGTGTCGCAAAGCCCTGCGTTGCTCGCCTCCCTTTCAGTGCTGCAAAACGTTGGTTTCTTGCTCTACCGCGATGGCCGCCTTGGGGAAGCTGAGATCAAGCGGCGGGTGGCCCGCTGCCTCGATGCCGTTGGCCTTGCGGGCACGGAGGAGATGATGCCGGCGGAACTATCTGGGGGCATGCAAAAACGGGTTAGTTTCGCCCGCGCCATGGTGGATGATCCCGGCGCTGGCCAGGATTTCCCCCTGCTGCTGTTCGATGAACCCACGGCGGGGCTTGATCCGGTGGCTTCCACCCGCATTGAGGATTTGATGGTTACCACCACAAGGGTTGCCAATGGCACCTCTGTGGTGGTGAGCCATGTGCTCAGCACAATTGAAAGGGCCGCTGAACGGGTGGTGTTGCTCTATGAAGCCGAGTTGCGCTGGCAGGGTTCTGTGGAGGAATTCCGCTGTTGTACAGATCCCTATGTGGTTCAGTTCAGAACCGGTAGCCTGAGCGGACCAATGCAGCCCAAAGAGCTCTACTCAGCTAATGCGTCGAAGCCTTAAAGAAGCCAGCATCGGGTTTTCACTTTTGGCGGCCATCGCCGGAGGGGTGGGGCTCTGGTTTTGGCTTTCCGGTTTTTTGTTTGGCAAAAAAAGCTATCCGATCCAGATGCGTTTTGCCGATGCCTCCGGTTTGGCCAGCAAGAGCACAATTACCTTTCGAGGTGTGCCTGTGGGTGTTGTGCGCAAGGTGTCGCCCCAGGGGAACACGGTGCTGGTAGAGGGCCGAATCACAGATACGCAATTGCTTCTACCCCGGCCGATCAGCGCCCAAGTGCGCAGTGGTTCCCTGTTGGGGGGTGATGCGCAAGTTGCTTTAGAAACCAGCTCCATTGCAGCCCCTAAGGGCCCTGGCCCCCTAGCGAGCAATTGCGATCCAACTTTGATCGTGTGCGCCAATGGCCTGGTGCATGGGGTGCCCACCCCAAGCCTCACCTCAGTGATGGGGATGATGCAAAACCTATTGGCAAAAGCAGAACAACAAGATTTGATCACTAAGGGCGCCACAACGCTCACGGAAGTGAGCAAAACATCTAAGGCATTTGGCATCACAGCAAAACGGGCCGATGCAGTGCTCGTGAGTGGCAATCAATTGGTATTGCAATTGCAACAGGCGGTGAAGGAAGCTGATCCGGTTATTAAAAATCTCAAACTGGCTACAGCCCAAGCCAATGCCACTTTGAAGCACACAAATAATATAGTTTCCGCCTTTGATAATCCCAAAACTATTAATGAGCTAAAGCGCACTGTTAGCAATGCAGAACAGCTCACCCGCCGCTACGACGCCATCGGTGGCGATGTGCAAAAACTGAGCGGTGATCCAAATTTTGTTAATGGGCTGCGCAGTGTAACCGTGGGACTGGGTAAATTCTTTGATGAGTTATATCCAGAGCTGCGTAAACCAAGCAAAGGCAGTTAAATTTAGCCTTAAAGATTATTTGATTATTTTTTATCGTTTTAGGGCACCGAGGGCGATGGCTGCAATTGCTTGGTCGCTGGCTTTTGGCAATTGCACGTAGCGGCCCCCCGCCGCTTCCGCTAACTCTTTACCCATGCCACTGCCAATAAATTTGCGTTCGGTATCGATAACTAAAAGCTCTATTCCCAGCAAGCGATAACGGCCGGCCACCTGCTTTAGTTCCTCTTTTAGATCAACCGTTGTTTCCGCTTCTGGTAACCCCAAGGAGCGAGAGAGGGGCACATTGCCGCGGCCATCGGTGATTGCCACCACCACCACCTGAGCTAGGTCGCCACTTTGCAAGGCATTAGCCCCCACCCTTGCCGCTTGGGCCAGGCCATGGGCCAGGGGCGATCCACCGCCGCAAGCCATGGTTTCCAGCCGTCTTTTAGCTGCGGTGATCGAGCGGGTGGGGGGTAGCAACACCTCAGCCTGTTCGCCGCGAAAGGGGATGAGGGCTACTTCATCTCGGTTTTCATAGGCCTCGGTAAGCAAGCGCAAAACAGCACCTTTGGCGCTTTGCATTCGATTTAGGGCCATCGAACCGCTGGCATCCACCAGAAATATCACCAGGGCGCCAGCTTTACGTTGTAATTGTTTTGCTCGAATGTCTACTTCTTTAACAATTAATTTGCGCCCCGGTTGTTGCTCCCGTCTGCTTTTTTGATATGGCGCTGCAGCCCGTAGGGTGGCATCAACGGCAAGGGGCCCCCCGGGGCCCCTTGGAATTATGGGCCTCACATAACGGCCGCGGCTATTGCTAAGTACTAAACCCCTGGCACCACTTCGCGCCGCCTTACTTTTTGCTGCTTGAAAGGATAGTAATTCTGGATCGATTGCAATCGCTTCCGCATCCAACATGAATTCTTCCGGCACTGAGGGTGGTTTATCTACTTCAGCTTCGTTGTTGTTTGGATCATTTTCGGATTCGTTCTCAGCTTCGTTTTCATCTTCAGCTTCAGCTTCATTTTCTTCTTTATCTGTTTCTTTGTCTTTTTCTTCTGCTTGATTTTCGCTGTTGTTTGCTGGGGGGGGAGTTGCTGGTGGTTGCTGCTCTGGTTGTTCCTGGGGTTGTTGCAATTTTGCCCGAGGTGCAATTACTAAGCGCACCGCCAGTTGTAGATCCTCCGCTTCCACGCGATCTCTAGCTTCAAGGGCCGCATGGGCCTTGGCCACCCTCAAGGCATACAACTCAGCGCGATGACCCTCAACGCCGCCGCGCAGGGCTTCCTCCACCAAATAGTTGATTTGGGCGCCAGTTATCACCACATCCGGCAACCACTGGCGGGCTAAGAGCAGTTGGGTGGCAATCGCATCGGTTTCCTCCTGCCACTGCTGGCGAAAGGCGCTGCTGTTTTCGCCATAGCCGATAGCCGCTTCTGTGATCGACACCCGTTCAGCTGTAGTAACCGTTTGGTTGGCGGAAAGGGCGATGGCAAAACGATCGAGCAGATGGTCTGCCATGGCGCCTTCCTCTGGATTGAAGGTGGCAATCAGCAGCGGCTGGCAGGGGTGGCAAACACTTAAGCCCTCCCGCTCCACTTGATTAACGCCTGAACCCACCGCCGCCAGCAGCAGGTTTAGGGCATTCATATCGAGCAGATTTAATTCATCGATGTAGAGCACCCCCCGGTGGGCCTCGGCCAGCAACCCCGGTTGAAACACAGTGCTTCCCTCCGCCAGGGAACGGGCCACATCCACCGACCCCAGCAAGCGATCTTCCGTAACCCCCAGGGGCACCTGCACAAATGGGGCCGGAATTATCCGGCTGGCTTGGCTGCCATCGGGTTCCGCATTAAGGCTGCCTTCAATAATTTCAATCGCTGGCAGCAGCGCGTGTAAACCCCTGGCCAGCACGGATTTACCGGTGCCCCGGCCGCCGGCGATCACCACGCCGCCTAAACCGGGATCAACGGCCGCCAGCAGCAGGGCCAATTTCAAAGTGGGATGGCCCGTGATGGCCGCCAGGGGGAACACCTGGCTTGCGGTGGAAGGCAGGGCGGTCATGGGGCCCAAAATCCACTCCAGCATCGCAGCTTGGCCGCTGTTATATCAGGAATGCTGGCAGCTGGATTTAGCGCTTTTGATGGCTGGGGCCAATGCAACGCAACCGCTGGCTGAGGCAGCAGCCATCGCCCTTGGCAGCAATTTGGGGGATTGCCTTGCCTTGCTGGGCGCAGCCCGCCAGGGCCTAGGCGCCCTGGCGCAGCCTGGATCCCTGCGTTGTTCACCCCTATTTCGCACGGCGCCGGTGGGGGGGCCAGCGGGCCAACCAGCCTTCCTTAATGCTGTGGTGTTGCTGCAATGGCTTGGCAGCCCTGAGCAATTGCTGGCGGAACTACAAAAGCTTGAGGCGGCAGCCGGTAGGCAGCGTTTGGTGGCTTGGGGGCCCCGCAGTTTGGATTTAGATCTGCTTTGGTGTGGCACAGCAAAACGGTTTAGCCCCCAGCTGCAATTGCCCCATCCACGGCTATGGGTGCGCCGCTTTGTGCTCGAACCATTGGCAAGCCTTGATCCCAACCTCAGGCCACCGGGGCAAAAGCTCACGGCGGCAGAACTGCTGGCTGCTTTATTGCTTGATTGCAGTGAACCAGCGCCGCAACAGCTCCCCGCCACAGCGGTTTGGCCCGATTAATCGCCAAACTGGATTGAATTGAGCCCAAGCCTTGGCATCCCTTCCCCCGCAGGAACCAGCTGAATTGCTTGAAACGGTGGCCTGCCTTTCGGTGCGCAAGCTGCGCATGGAAATTCAACATTTGCGCTTACCGCTCGGGGTGGAGGGCACCTATGGCTGCATTCGCCATCCAGGCGCGGCCTTGGCGGTGCCGGTGTTGGCCGATGGCAGGGTGGTGCTGTTGCGTC
Organism: Synechococcus lacustris Maggiore-St4-Slac; assembly: GCF_024345595.1. Taxonomy (NCBI): domain Bacteria; kingdom Bacillati; phylum Cyanobacteriota; class Cyanophyceae; order Synechococcales; family Synechococcaceae; genus Synechococcus; species Synechococcus lacustris. Next base: position 30,919 of record NZ_JAGQBK010000011.1, read on the forward strand.
AATATCGCTTTGCCGTTCAGCGGCGCATTTTGGAATTTCCAGCGGGCACCCTTGAAGCTGCTGAAGCGCCCCAGGCGGCCATGGAGAGGGAATTGCAGGAGGAGGCCGGCTATTGCGCCATGCGTTGGGATCCCCTCGGCCTACTGCTGCCCTGCCCTGGCTATTCCGATGAGGTGATCCACCTGTTTTTAGCTCGCAACCTGCAGCCGCTGGCCACTCCCGTTGCCGCCGACCACGACGAAGACATTGAAGTGCTTTTGATGGCACCAGCTGAGTTGGATGCAGCCCTGGCCAGCGGCGCTGAACCCCTTGATGGCAAGAGTGTTACCGCCTGGTTCCGGGCCAAGCAGTTGCTGGGTTTGCACTGACATGACTGCGTTGCCCCCCCGCTGGCTGTTTTGGCATCGCCGCGACCTGCGCCTTGCCGACAACTTGGGCCTGGCCTCCCAAGCCGCCAGCAGCCCAGCCCTAACTGGCCTTTATGTGCTGGATCCAGCTGAATTGCAGCACCCCACCATGGCGCCCGCCCGCCGTTGGTTTTTGCTGGAGTGTCTGGTGGAATTGCAGCAGCGTTGGCTCGCTGCCGGTAGCCGCCTACTGGTGTTGCAGGGCGATCCGCTTTTGCTGGTGCCCCAGCTGGCCCAATTGCTTGCGGTGGAGGGGGTGGCCTGGAACCGTGATGTGGAGCCGTTAGTACGCCAGCGCGATAAAAGCCTTGCCCAATCCCTTAAGGCAGCTGGGATCAAGGTGGCAGCTGATTGGGATCAATTGCTGGTGCCACCGGAGCAATTGCGCACTGGCGCCGGTGACCCCTACAGGGTTTATGGCCCCTATTGGCGGGCCTGGCAACAGCAGGCCAAGGCGGCACCGCTGGAGGCACCCAAGGCTCTGCTCGACCTAACAGCAACCCAGCAGGCTTGCCTTGCCGCCATGCCCCTTGTTCACACCCTGCCAAGGGAACAGTGGCCAGGCGCTGGGATTTGCCCCTGTTTGCCGGGGGAAACGGCCGCCCTTGGCCAATTGCAGCAATTTGCCGATGGGGCATTGCAGCACTACGAGGAAGGTCGCAATTTGCCTGCGGAGGCCGGCACTTCTTGCCTTAGTGCTGCTTTGCGGGCCGGCAGCCTTAGTGCCCGCACCGCCTGGGCAGCCAGCTTGGAATGCTTAGAGAATTGCCGCAGTGATGAACAGCGCCAATCAATTCGGGTGTGGCAGCAGGAATTGGCCTGGCGTGAGTTTTATCAACAGGCCCTGTTCCATTTCCCTAGCCTTGCCGATGGCCCCTATCGGCCCCTATGGAGCCAGTTCCCCTGGGAGAACAACGGCCAGTGGCTAGAGGCCTGGCGGCAGGGCCTCACCGGGGTGCCAATTGTTGATGCAGCGATGCGAGAGCTGGCGGAAACAGGCTTTATGCACAACCGCTGCCGCATGATCGTGGCTTCTTTTTTAGTTAAAGACTTGATTTGTGATTGGCGCTTTGGGGAGGCCTGGTTCATGGCCCTTGAAGTGGATGGTGATCAAGCTGCCAATAACGGCGGTTGGCAATGGAGTGCCAGCAGTGGCATGGATCCAAAACCGCTGCGAATTTTTAACCCCGCCACCCAGGCGCGCAAATTTGATAGCGATGCGGTGTATATCCGCCGCTGGCTGCCGGAACTGCAACATGTGAATAGTGCTGATCTAATCAGCGGTGAAATCGCACCCCTAGAAAGCCGTGGCTATCCGGCGCCATTGGTGAGCCATCGCCAACAGCAGGCCCATTTCAAAGCCCTATACGCCTCCCTGCCTAGGCCTTAGGCAGGTTGCAGCAATTGAGGCCATCGCGGCAGATTTTGCCGTTGCTCATGGCCCAATTCACCAGGGCTACCCGGTTGCGGGAGCCGGTTTTCGTGAAGATATTGCTCACGTGGTTATCAACCGTGCGTTTACTGATCGAGAGCTTTACGCCGATCTCATGGTTGGTGAGCTCCGCCGCCACCAATTCGATGATTTCCAGCTCCCTTTCGGAGAGATGGGCGTCCATAGCCTGCGCCCCAGCAACACTTGAGCAGTGTAGGCAGCCTGGGAAGATATCCAAGTTATTAGGCAGGTATGGCCCCAGGTTTTGAACAGGCCTTAGCGGGCCCTAGGCCGGTAATTACCGCTGAAATTACACCGCCCCTAGGGGGAGATCCCAGTAGGGCACTGGCGGCAGCCGAGAGTTTGCGGGGGTTGGTACAGGCATTCAACGTTACCGATGGCAGCCGAGCGGTGATGCGCATGGGCAGCCTTGCCCTTTGCAAATTGCTGCAGGAGCGCGGCCTGGAGCCAGTGCTGCAGCTGGGCTGCCGCGATCGCAATCGCATTGGCCTCCAGGCGGAACTGCTTGGAGCCCATGCCCTGGGGCTGCGCAATGTGTTGTGTTTAACCGGTGATCCGGTGCGGGCTGGCAATCAACCCCTGGCGCGGCCTGTATTTGATTTGGAATCGGTGCGTTTGTTGCTGCAGGTGCAGGCCCTTAATCAGGGTTTGGATCCCCTCGGTAAGGTGCTGCCCGATGGCCCCACAAGCCTGTTTGCCGGTGCCGCCGCTGATCCGCAATCGCCCAGCTGGAGTGGCCTCAAAAGCCGCACAGCGCGGAAGGCGGCAGCAGGCGCCAGGTTTTTACAAACCCAAATGGTGATGGATCCCGAGGCATTGCGGCGTTTTTGTGGAGAGATAACAAACCCCCTCGGTTTACCGGTGCTGGCCGGGGTGTTTCTTTTGAAATCAGCCAAAAATGCCAGTTTTATCAATCGTGTGGTGCCAGGGGCCCAGATCCCCCAGGCCTTGATCGATCGCCTTGCCGCTGCCGCCGATCCCCGCTTGGAGGGGATCCGGATTGCCGCTGAACAAGTGAGCAGCTATTGCAAAATTGCAGCTGGCGTGCACCTGATGGCGATTAAGGCTGAGGAAAGCCTGGTGGATGTATTAGCCCTTGCCGAGATCTGAACCGAGCAATTCGGCCAGGGCCTTTTGTTCCGGTGATGGCTGCACAAGGTCTTGGCGGCGGGCATCGGTGATCAACCAGTCGAGGGCGGCCTCCTGCACATCGATATGGTCGCCGCTGCGATCAACGCAATAGCGGCCAAAAACCAACTTTTCCACCAGGCGAACGCCAGCGCCGATGCGGGAATAATCAAAAATAATGGAGTTATCAATTGTTGCCCCGGCGCAGATATGACAACTAGGGCCAATCATTGCTGGACCAATGATTGAAACACCATCTTCTATTTTTGTCATGCCGCCCACATAAACAGGCCCTTCCACATGGATTTTATCCCAATTTGCAGCAACATTTAGGCCGGTGTAAATTCCAGGCCTCACCTGCTTGCCTGGAATCGTTACCTGCCTAACTTCACCTTGCAAAACAGATCGAATCGCCTGCCAATAATCGGGAACTTTACCAATATCAACCCATTCAAATTCCATTGGCAAGGCGTAAAATGGCAACCCTTCCTCCACTAATTTAGGAAACAGATTTGCGCCAATGTCGTAGGGAATATCGCTAGGGATATGCTCGAATATCTCAGGCTCAAATATATAAATGCCAGTGTTTATCTCGTCGCTTAAGGCATCGTCTATGGCGGGTTTTTCCTGAAATGCTTTTACCCTTCCCAGTTCATCTGTTACCACCACGCCATAGCTGCTTACCTGCTCCTTTGGCACCCGTTTCGTTACTAAAGAAGCCAAGGCTCCTTTCTGGCGGTGGCGTCGCACCGCTTCGCTGAGATTTAAATCGATTAGGGCATCACCACAAAGCACCACAAAGGTGTCGTCGAAAAAACGTTGAAAGTTTTGAATCTTTTTTAAACCGCCTGCGGAACCAAGGGCATCACCAATTAATTCACCATCTTCAATGCGACCCTCAAAGCTATAGGCAATCTCCACGCCAAACCTTTGGCCATCGCGGAAATAGTTTTCAATTTCTTCTGCTAAATGCGACACATTTACCATCACTTCCGTGAAGCCATGCTGACGTAATAATTCCAGCAGAAATTCCATCACTGGTTTCTGCAAAATAGGAATCATTGGCTTGGGAATGGTGTGGGTGATCGGCTGCACCCTCGTTCCTTTTCCCGCCGCCAAAATCATGGCCTTCATGGCGGATATCTCAACAGATCAAGTAAGCGTATCAATGCTTTCCTAGGCGGCTTGCAGTTCACGGGCCGGCTGCGGCGCTGACCCTATCCAGCTAATTTCCTGCTGCACCCCCTCGCCGGCCTGTAATAAACAACGCAAACGCAATGGGCCAAATAGCTGGGAGCCATCTTGCTCAAGATCCACCCGCCCTTGGGAGCAAAGAAAAAGCAGGGCCCAAAACACCCCAACCCGATCGCTATCAAGGTCGGCGGGGGCTGCTTTTCCCCAGGCGGTTACCAATTGTTCAAAGTCAACCCAGCTGGTGCCAGGGCCCCATTTCCCCAGAAAAACACTGAGTGCTGCTGTGGTTTCAGGCAGCTTTTCCCTGTGGGCCAGGGCTGTTACCTGGGCAATCGCCTCGCGATCGGAATAGCGCTTCGGGGCCTGGCGCCGTTGCCGTGGTCCCTGTTCCTCCAGGCGAGTGGCGATATCCTCCAGCTGCTGAATCAATTCCCCCAGGGTTACGGGCCTTTGTAGGGGTGGTGGTGCCACCGTTCGCCGCAGTAGCAACCGTTCCGGCCGCGCTGGTAATTGCAGCAGCTGCGGCCAATCCGCTTCGAGGTTGAGCAAATCATCCTCTTCGGGGCAAGGCAGTTCTTGGGCAAAGGTGCGCTGCTCCAGGTGTTCGGCCTTTAGGGACACAAGCACCGATGCCGCTAAAAATGCTTCGCTACTTTCTGCTAAATCTTGTTCATAACTGCCACCCGCTGCTGCCACCAGCCTTGGCAACTCAAGTTTTTGACGCAACTGATCTAAAAAACCATCAATTACTGCAATAACATCAACATCCCAAGGGTCGATATCGCCCCGTTCCGCTGCATCTTGCAGTAAGCGGATGGCCACACGGGCCCCACTGTCCCCCGAATGGGTCAAAGGGGTTTAAGGCCAACTGGGCGCAGATTAACCTGCGCAGCTAGGCAGTGCCAGGGGCATTAGTTCAATTGCGGTGCCATCCGGAAGGGGAAGGGCGGTGCACTGGCCGCCTTCATTTTGGATTCATCAACCGCCACCAATTGTTCAATCGTGGCCCTGTAGGTGTCTGTAACTAACCTGGGGTAGAGGCCGATGCCAATAATTGGCACCAGCAGGCAAGAGATGATGTAGATCTCCCTGGGTTCAGCATCCACCATGTTGGTGTCTGCCAATACTGGATTTTCCGTACCAAAAAATATTTCTCTCAACATTGAAAGCAAATAAATAGGCGTGAGGATCACACCCACGGCCGCTAAACCATCGATCACGATCCTGAAGGGCAGGCTGTAGGCGTCGTCGGTGGCAAAACCCACAAACACCATCAATTCCGACACAAAGCCACTCATCCCAGGCAAGGCAAGGGATGCAAGCGAACAGATGGTCCAGAGCGCAAACATCTTGCGCATTTTTTGACCCACCCCACCCATTTCATCCAGCTGCAGGGTGTGGATGCGGTCGTAGGTGGCCCCCACCAGGAAAAACAAACTGGCACCGATCAAGCCATGGCTGATCATCTGCAGCATTGCGCCGCTTGCCGCGAGTGGCGAGAAACTACCAATACCAATCAGCACAAAGCCCATATGGCTAATTGAGCTGTAGGCAATTTTGCGTTTTAAGTTGCGTTGGGCAAAGGAGGTGAGCGCCGCATAAATAATGTTCACAACCCCCAAAATCACCAGTAGGGGCGCAAATTGCACATGGGCTTCCGGGAACATCGAAGCGTTAAAGCGGAATAAGGCATAGCCGCCCATCTTGAGCAGGATCCCGGCTAGCAGCATGTGCACAGGCGCTGTTGCTTCCCCATGGGCATCAGGCAGCCAGGTGTGCAGGGGCACAATCGGCAGTTTTACGCCAAAGGCGATTAACAACCCGCCATAACAAAGCAATTGAAAGCCAGTGCCCAGGTGTTTAGCCGCTAGTTCGCTGTATTCAAAACTTGGCGTGCCGCCGCCGGCAAAGGCCATTGCTAAGGCCACCAGCAAGATAAAAAGTGAACTGCCGGCGGTGTAAAGGATGAATTTTGTGGCCGCATATTGGCGTTTTTTACCGCCCCAGATCGCCAGCAATAGATAAACAGGCAGCAGTTCCAGTTCCCATGCCAGGAAAAACAGCAGCATGTCTTGCACTGCAAAAACTGCTATCTGGCCGCCATCCATGGCCAGCAATAGGAAAAAGAAAAGTTTTGGCTTGAAGGTAACGGGCCAAGCCGCAAGGCAGGCCAGGGTAGTGATGAAGCTGGTGAGCAATATCAAGGGCATCGAGAGGCCATCGGCCCCCACCGACCAACCCAAACCCACCTGGGGCAACCAGGAAACCCGTTGGTAGAGCTGTAGCCCAGCCACATCAGGGTCGTAGCCCCGCAGGTAGGCAGCAACCGTGATCAAAAATGTGGTGAGCGTTACCCCAAGGGCATACCAGCGCACAATTTTGCCGTCGCCTGGATCAGGAATGAAAAAGATCAGCAGGGAGGCCGTTATCGGCAGCAAGATGGCTGTTGTTAGCCAGGGAAAGGCGTCCAGATCCTTGGCAGCGTCTTGAGGGAGTGTAGAAATTACTAGCCAACCGTGCATTCACCGGTTGGGTTTGACACACACATCTCAAGCTTGCTCGCCGTTAGCCGAGGGAGCCAAAGATCACCACAAGGCCAATCACACCGCCAAACACGATCAAGGCATAGAACTGGGCCCTACCGGTTTCGAAATACTTCAAGCCCTCACCACTGCCAAGGGTGAGCAAGCCTGTGAGGTTCACAACCCCATCCACCACCTTTGCATCCACCTCAAGCACCTGCTTTGCCAACTTGCGGCTGCCCTGCACAAATAGTTTTTCGTTTAAGGCATCCAGATACCACTTATTGGCAAGAAAGGCATTGATGCTGGGGAAGCGAGCGGCAACGGCCTTAGCAAGGTCGATTTTGTGCAAGGCATAGGCCAGCACAGCAATGCTGATGCCCGTTAGGGAAATCGCCACCGATGCGCCAGCAAGGGGAAGAAATTCAGGCCAGCTAAATGCTGCTGCCATTTCTGTTGCCTCCTTTGGATCAAGCAAAGCGGCAAAGCGGCTATGCCAAGGGGTGCCAAGCAGGCCAATCAGGATTGAAGGCACCGCTAAAACCACCAGGGGCAAAGTCATCGGCCAGGCCGATTCATGGGCCTTGCTGGCATGGCCGCCCTTATCGCTTGCTGGTTTACCAGCTGCTGCGAGCAGTTCCTGGCGCAATTGCAGATCAGCGCCGCGGAAGGGCCCCTCAAAGGTGAGGAAATAGAGCCGGAACATGTAAAAAGCTGTCATCCCGGCCGTTAGGAAACCCACAACCCAGAGCAGTGGGTAGCTGTTGAAGGCTTGACCAAGAATTTCGTCTTTACTCCAGAAGCCCGCCAAAGGTGGGATGCCACTGATGGCAACGCAGCCGATCAAAAAGGTGATCGCTGTGATCGGCATCTGCTTACGCAGCCCGCCCATTAAGCGCATGTCTTGGGCAAGGGCCGGTTCATGGCCCACCACCTCTTCCATGGCATGGATCACCGAACCGGAACCCAAAAACAACATCGCCTTGAAGAAGGCATGGGTTACCAGGTGGAACATGCCGGCGATCGGAGCGCCGCAACCCATGGCCAGCATCATGTAACCCAACTGACTCACGGTGCTGTAGGCCAACCCCTTTTTCAGATCCATCTGGGTGAGGGCGATGCTGGCCCCTAGGAAGCAGGTGATGGTGCCAATTACGGCGATCACCGTTTGCACATCTGGGAAGAGGCCATAGAGGGGTTCAAGCCGCGCCACCAAAAACACCCCAGCTGCCACCATCGTTGCCGCATGGATTAGGGCTGATATGGGCGTTGGCCCTTCCATGGCATCGGGCAGCCACACATGCAGGGGGAACTGGGCCGATTTGGCCATGGGCCCCATAAAAACAAACAGGCAAAGGGCAGTTGCTGCCCAACCAGACACGCGGCCATCTGCCATGGCAGCACTAAGGCCCGTGGCGATGCCTTCGAAATCAAAACTGCCCGTGGCCCAAAACAAGCCGAGTATTCCGAGGAGCAGGCCGAAATCACCAACCCGGTTCACCACAAAAGCCTTTTGGGCCGCGTGGGCTGCCCCCTCTCTGTCGTACCAAAAGCCCACCAATAGATAGGAACACATCCCCACCAATTCCCAAAAAACGTAGATCTCCAGCAGGTTTGGGCTGATCACAAGCCCCAACATCGAACTGCTGAACAGGGCTAGGTAGGTGAAAAAACGCACATAGCTTTTGTCGTGGGCCATGTAGCCATGGGAATAAACCATCACCAACACAGCGATGGTGGTTACCAAAGCCAGCATCACAGCCCCTAGGGGATCAACCCTGAAGCCCATCTCAAGGTTGAAATCACCGGCACTAGCCCAATTGAACAGGGCCTCATAGGGGCCAGCGCCCCGCAACTGTTCAGCCAAAACGGCAAAACTCAATACCCCTGAGGCGCCCACACAGCTGAGCAGCAACAAAGCCACGGGCTTGCGTAAACGATTAACGGTGCGGTTGAAGCTGATCAGCCCCAACCCCACAAACACAGCTCCCGCCAGCGGTAACACGGGAATTAACCAGGCAACCTCGGCAGCCGAAGGCATCTGAAACGGCAGGCGGGTATCTGGAGTGTAGGCAGCACAGCTAATGAAGCCAGTGGCCAATCCAAGAACGGGCAAAAGTTGTGGCCCCTAGCCCAATCCAACGGTGGGCAAACCAGAAGCTGGCAATGGCGATGGCAATACCCAATTGGGCTGGCCTTAAAAATTCAGTTAGCACCAAGCTCTGGCGGCCATCCAGCACCGCCCGAAAGGGAATTACTGAAGTGTTTGCCTGCAATTCTTTGAAGCCATCGCCAAATCTGGCCGCCAGGCGCCGATCACCATTCCATACGGCAAATAAATGGTGGGCAATCAAACCAACACAAGTAACCAGCATGAAGCTGCTGCCGATCCAAAGCAGATGGGTGAAGCACCAGAGCACTTGGCCCACCGCCTGGGGATGGCGGCTGATGCGAATAATGCCGCTGGCATAAAGCCGCACCTTTGGTTGTTGCAATGCCGGTATTTCCAGCAGGTTGTAGGTGGCTGGATACAGAAAGAAAAAGCTAACGGCGGTGCCAGCCCACACCAGGGGCACAATCCAGGCTTGATCCTGCAGATTCCAAAGCCGGAGGCCGTCGTAGCGATGGGCCAAAAAGTAACCAACTAACACCACCGCTGCCGGGATGCTGATCGCTGCAAAGAGCAGCCGCCAGGCCCGTTCGCCGATGCGGGCTGCACCCCAATAACGCAGGGAGGCGCCACCGCTGTGCAAAATTGCAAACACCAACAGCAAAGCCAGCATCACCAGGCTGCTGTTGTGCAGGGTGGAAGTAGCCATCCAACTAAGGCCATTGGAAATTGCACCCTAGAGTTAAGCGATGGCGGACCTTCCGTTCACTATTGATCAGCTGCGCATCCTTCGGGCCATCGCCAGTGAGGGCAGCTTTAAGAAGGCCGCAGATAGCCTCTATGTAACTCAGCCAGCGGTGAGTTTGCAGATCCAAAATTTGGAAAAGCAGCTGGATGTGTCTTTATTTGATCGCGGCGGCCGCAAGGCCCAACTCACAGAAGCTGGTCATTTATTACTTACCTATTCCGAGCGGATTTTGAGTCAATGCCAGGAGGCTTGCCGCGCCCTAGACGATCTCCATAACCTCAAGGGGGGCTCCCTTGTGGTGGGTGCAAGCCAAACAACGGGCACCTATTTAATGCCCCGCATGATTGGTTTATTTCGTCAGAAATATCCTGATGTTTCTGTGCAATTGCAGGTGCACAGCACCAGGCGCACCAGTTGGAGTGTGGCCAATGGCCAGGTGGATCTCGCCATCATTGGTGGTGAGGTGCCAAACGAATTGGCCGAGCAGCTGCAGGTGGTGGCCTATGCCAGCGAGGAATTGGCTTTGGTGTTGCCGATAAAACATCCCATGGCACGGCTGCAGGAATTACAAAAAGAAGATCTGTATCGCCTTTCCTTTATTTGCTTGGATGCCCAATCAACCACCCGCAAGGTTGTGGATCAACTGCTTTCCAGGGGTGGGCTCGATGTGCAGCGCTTGCGCATTGAAATGGAGCTCAATTCCCTCGAGGCGATTAAAAATGCGGTGCAAAGTGGTTTGGGCGCTGCTTTTCTACCGGTGGTTTCGATTGAACGGGAACTGGCCACCGGTGGTTTGCATCGGGTGATGTTGAGCGATTTGAGCGTGCGGCGTCAGTTGCGTTTGATTACCCATCCCGCCCGCTATTGCTCAAGGGCTTCAGCGGCATTCCGAAAAGAAATCCTGCCGGTATTTGCCAGCCCCGATAGCCCCCTACGGGATCAGAGTTCTGCTCAGAACTGATCCGCTTCTGGGGTAACACCCACGGTGTCGTCGGCGGCGGCACCGGCAATGCCCTTGGTTTGGAATTTGTTTTGGCTGGCGTCGTTTTGATAAACGCAACGCACCACTGGCTTATCTCGGATTGAACCGATGTAGGCGAAGGTATTCATCCGCTGCTTGCATTCCCGCATTTGTTCAGCTGTAACCGCCCCTTCTTTTTGTAAAACCGACCAATTTTCGCGGCGGATTACACAGCCTGGTTGCAGGCTTGGCTGGGTTACAAAGCTTGAGGATGGGTTCATCGTGGTGTAGGTCTCCACGTCGATCACGAAGGCGCTAGCACCCCACTGCTTACAAAATTCCGGATCGGGCACTGCCATATCCAATTGCTGGCTGCTGGAAATATTGCCCTGGCTGCCGGCGGTGTTACTGCTTAAAGCGGTGCCGATGCCGATGCCCAAAATCATCACCCCAGCCATCAGGGCGATGGTGGCCATGTTGAACTTCAAGCCGGCTAAACCTTCACCGGGCTTTTTGCCAGCACCACTCGATTGGGGCCCACCCCGATAGCGATCTTGGTAGCGCTCCCTTTCGTAGGCGCTGTCGTCGTAGGGGGAAGGCGGGCGACGGGGGGCCATTTAGGGGGATTCGGGGCTACGGGGTAAACCCATGGAGTAATTCAGCACCCGGCTATTTAGGTTGTAGCGCAATTCACCGGCCTGCAGTAGCTGGCGGATGTAGCCCTCCAAGGCGGAACCAATCCCGCGCAGGTTGTAGTCGTTCATTGGGGTGTTGGCCGCGGCTTCCACCAGCTCAGCAAAGCGTTGCTGCACCTTGGTTAGGGGAGCAGCATCCCATTCAAATTCGTTATCTGGATCCAAATCAAGGGTGAGTTGATCGTTGGCAGCCGTGAGGATGCCGTCGCTGCCAACGGTGGCCGCAAATATCCGCACATGGCGGGTGGTGCACTTCAGCGGCGTGTCAGACACCGGCGATAAACAGCGAGAGGGTTCCTAACTCTATGGTGAGCGCTCAATTTGAACAGGGGCGCAGATGCGGGTGGCGATTGCCGGGGCAGGTCTTGCGGGCTTGTCGTGCGCCAAATACCTCAGTGATGCTGGCCACACACCAGTGGTATACGAAGCCCGAGATGTGCTCGGCGGCAAGGTGGCCGCCTGGCAAGACGAAGACGGTGATTGGTATGAAACCGGCTTGCACATCTTTTTTGGTGCCTACCCAAACATGCTTCAGCTCTTTGCCGAACTAGGCATCGAAGAGCGGCTGCAATGGAAAAGCCATTCGATGATCTTTAACCAGCGGGAGGTGCCCGGCAGCTATAGCCGCTTTGATTTCCCTGATCTGCCGGCACCGCTCAACGGCGTGGCAGCGATCCTTGGTAATAACGACCTACTCACCTGGCCGGAAAAAATTGCCTTTGGCTTGGGTTTGGTGCCGGCAATGCTGCGGGGGCAGGAATATGTGGAAAGCTGCGATAAATATTCCTGGACGGAGTGGTTGCGCCTCCACAACATCCCCGAACGGGTGAATGATGAGGTATTTATTGCCATGAGCAAGGCGCTTAATTTCATAGATCCAGATCAGATCTCCAGCACAGTTTTACTAACAGCCCTAAATCGCTTTTTGCAAGAAAAGAATGGTTCAAAGATGGCTTTTCTTGATGGCAACCCACCGGAGCGCCTTTGTATGCCAATGGTGGAACACATCCAAGCCCGTGGCGGTGAGGTGCATTTGGAGGCGCCCCTGCGGGAGATCCAGTTGGCGGAAACCGGCGAGGTGAATGGTTTCCGCATCGCTGGCATCAATGGCAAGGAGGGCTATCTGGCGGAAGCCGATGCCTATGTGAGCGCTCTGCCGGTGGATCCCTTCAAGTTGCTATTGCCTGAACCATGGAAGGAAATGCCATTTTTTAGTCGCCTTGATGGCTTAAGGGGCGTGCCAGTAATTAATATCCATCTGTGGTTTGATCGCAAGCTCACTGATATCGACCATCTGCTATTCAGCAGATCGCCCCTGCTTAGTGTTTACGCAGATATGAGTAATACCTGTCGCGAGTATGAAGACCCAGAGCGTTCGATGCTCGAGTTGGTTTTTGCCCCTGCCCATGATTGGATCGGCAGGCCTGATAGTGAAATTGTTGCAGCCACATTGGGTGAGCTAGAGCGATTATTTCCCCAGCATTTTGGTGGGGAAGAGCCAGCTAAATTGCGTAAAAGCAAAGTGGTTAAAACACCGCTTTCGGTATATAAAACCGTGCCCGGTTGCCAGGCCCTGCGGCCAAGCCAGGCCACACCGATCGCCAATTTCTTTTTGGCTGGCGACTACACCATGCAGCGCTATCTCGCTTCGATGGAAGGTGCCGTGCTCAGCGGTAAACTCTGCGCGGCTGCAGTGGCGAGCTAAACGATGGTGCTATGCCCCCTGCCCTCGAAATCAGTTTTGCCATCCCTTGATGAGGCCTATGAGGCCTGCCGGCTGGAAACGGAGCGGTGGGCTAAAACCTTCTACCTCGGCACCCTGTTGATGCCCCCGGCGAAGCGCCGGGCAATTTGGGCCATCTATGTGTGGTGCCGCCGCACCGATGAATTGATGGATAGCCCGGAGGCGCAAAATCTGCCGGTGCAAGAATTGAGCGATCGGCTTGATTGTTGGGAGCAACGCACGCGAAACCTGTTTCAAGGTGATGTGCTCGATGGCCTTGATCTGGTGATGGCAGATGTGCTCGAGCGTTACCCCCAGCCCCTTGAACCCTATTTGGAAATGATCGAGGGCCAGCGCATGGATTTGCGCAAACATCGCTATGCCACTTTTGCCGAATTAGAGAGCTATTGCTTTCGCGTTGCAGGCACCGTGGGTTTGATGACCCAAGAGGTGATGGGTTTAGATCCTGCCTACATCAGCGCCCCATGGAGCAATAAACCAAATACGAGCGAAGCGGCTGTGGCCCTTGGTATTGCCAACCAGCTCACCAATATCCTCCGTGATGTGGGCGAAGATCGCGGCCGCGGCCGAATTTATTTGCCCCAAGAGGATCTGCAGCGCTTTGGTTATTCAGAGGCGGAATTGATGGCTGGCACCCTGAATGAAAATTGGAATGCCTTGATGGCTTTTCAGTTGCAGCGGGCCCGCCACTGGTTTGCCCTTTCCGAATCTGGGGTGCGTTGGTTGGCAGCTGATGCCCGCTGGCCGGTGTGGGCTTCCTTGCGCATCTATCGCGGCATCCTCGATGCCATTGAAAAGCTCAACTACGACGTTTTTAACCACAGGGCCTATGTGCCTCGGGTGGGTAAGTTTCTTGATCTGCCCCTGTCTTATTTGATTGCTCAGGCCCGCTGAGCTAACCACTGGCGCAGAATTGGATTAACAATTTCCGGTGCCTCATCGTGGGGGCAATGGCCTAGCCCTGGCAATAGTTTTAGTTCCTTTACGCAGGCAAATTGCGCCGCCCAGCGGCCTGCTTCTAAGGGGTCCTCCCAGGGGTCAGCCGCACCCCAAAGCAAACGCACCGGCAGTGGCGGCTCGATCTGGGCCAAAAGTTCTGGGGCCAGGTGGTCGTTAAAGAGATTCACAAAGCCGCGGAAGCTTTCGGTGGCGCCCTCAGCAAGGCTGGGCCCGTGCAGCAGGGCAACCAACTCTTGATCCACATTGGCGCCGCTTGGATAGGCCCTGAGCAGCACGCTGCGGATAAAAGCAGGCCGGGCCAACAGCCGAAATAATGGGTTGATCACCCACCGCTGCTGCACCAGTTGCTTGATCAAAGGGCGACTGGCGCGCTCGAGGCCTGGCAGTTGGGCGGCGCGTTTGTCGTCGAGGCTGCGCTGGGCGCAATCGATCAGGATTAGTTGGGCCGGCGGCTGCCCTTGCTTTTGCATTAAGCAAGCAGCCGTTAAAACAACCATCGCACCAATTGAATTACCCACTAGTTGCACCTGCACCCCTGGTGCTGGGGCAACCACCTGCTGGATGAAATCGCTCAGCAATTGGGCCCAAAGATCAAAGCAGTAGCGCAGTGAACCTGGGCTTGCAGCCTCATTTTCAAGTTGGGAGCGGGGTTTTGCGCTAGCACCAAAACCGAGCAGATCGATGGCAAATACAGGCCTGTCTTCACTGATGGGGCCCAGGTTGAAACGCCAGTGGCCGCTGGAGGCGCCAAAGCCGTGCACCAGCACCACTGGATCAGCACCATTGGCAATTCCGGCCTGGCGGTAGGCAATTCGCTGGGAACCGCTATTCCCTTGCCAGGTCCAAAAATGAAGTGTGGTCAAAAAATAATTACTAGGCGGTTGTTTTTTGGTTTGCCAGCAGATCTTTCAGTTTGGATAGTTCGCCGGCCCAGCGGGGGTCGGGGGCTGCTGCTGCAGGTGCATCGCTATGCACAACTTTGTCTACTGATTTACGCGCGGGTGTGGGTCCGGCGGAGCTGGGGCGGCGATCGCTGCCGCCAGCGCGCTCATTGCCGCGGCTTTCACGCTTCTCCGACACCTCCACCTTCAATTGGTTGCCGCCATATTCACGGCCGTTGAATTGTTCGATTACGGCATCTGTGAGTTTGGCGTCGTCCACATTTACAAAACCAAAACCACGGCAGGCGCCCGTATCACGGTCGAGAACAGCTTTAAATCGCACGCCAGCGCCAACGGCAGCAAACAGTTCCTCCAGTTCTTTTTGGTTAAACGACTGGGGCAGGTTGCCAACGTAGAGGCGGGTGCTCATGGGAAGAAAAAAACGTGGGGCCTTTGTTTATAACCAGATGCTCTGGAAGCTTGGGCCAGGAACAATGCAGTTAATCATGCGGCAGGGGGTCTTTGCTCAGCAAGGATCCTGGCGGCCTCAAGGTTATGGGGCCTGCCAAAGGCGCGAGCCCGGGTTAGTTGAGCCAAAAGCAGCCCCAGGGCTGGGCCCGGCTTGATCCCCAACTCCCGCTGCAATTGGGCCCCATCAATGGGGCTGCGGGGATGGAACAGGCAGTCGTTTGGGTTGCGCCAGCGCTCTAGCCAGCCTTTGGTTTGCTGCGGTGCAAGCAGCACTAGGGCAGCTAGATCTAGCTCTAATTCCTGGCAAAGCAGCAATTGTTGCTCCTCGCCAAGGCTGGGGCTAGTAGCCAAAATTCGTAACCATTTACGCAAAATTGAACAGCGTTGCTGCAGCCTTTTGCTGGCCCGCAGGCGCCCCAAACCACTGGCGCCAAACAACTGGGCAAAGCGCGCCAGGGGTAAGGCAGTAGATGCTTCAGCTGCGCTGAGGGGGCCCGCATCATTGAGCGGTTGCAAGTTATCAAGGGCCAGCTCCTCCAACCATGGCCGCAGTAAACCCAGCTCTATGGCTTGGCGGAGGCCCTGGGCCCCAAGGGGGCACCTGGCTAATTTTTCCAATTCCGCCAATACCCGCTCAGCTGAAACCTGGCTAAGCAAGGCTCCATGGCGTTGCACAAAGGCGCTGGTGCTGGCGGCCAACTGAAAATTCAGCTCCGCCGCCAGGCGCGGCCCCCGCAATAAACGCAAGGGATCCTCCTGGAGGTTTGCTTCGCTGATGGCAGTGAGCTGGCCCTTGGCCAGATCAGCCAGGCCGCCGAGGGGATCCAGCAGGGGGCCATCAACCCCAAGGGGGAGGGCCATGGCGTTGATGCGGTAGTCGCGCCGGTGCAGATCTTCCACCAGGCTGCTGCCGGCGCAGGCGGCTAGATCAATGGTCCAGGGGCCTAGCACCACCCTTGCCATATCCCTTGGGGCATCAAGCACCACCGCAACGCCCCTGTGGGCCTTAGCCAGCTGGCGGGCTAGGGCAATTGCCCCAGTGGGCACCACCAGGTCGAGGTCGGGGTGGGGTGGCAAACGATTTAGCAGGCCATCCCGCACGGCACCGCCCACCAGGGCGCAGCCGGGTGGCAACTGCTCGATCGCCAGCGGCCAGCTCTGCGGCGCTAGCCGCTGCCGCAACAGGCTTGCCGCCCCCTGGGTGCTGGTGGCTGTAGCTGGCAAATCCATGGCACCATCTTGACGCTGTAATTTCACGGCACAATTCAGCTATCAACCAAGCCCACCCATGTGCATTTGCCTGGATTGTTCCTGGATCCAGCGCTGCACTGCCTATCACCGGGTGGAAAAGGAGCATGGCGTGCCCCATTTGAATCAAAATCCTGATTTCACACCCTTAAATCCCCAGATTCACATTTGCGTGCAAGAGGTGGAAAACAGCTGGGGTGTGGAGTGGGATGTGCGCGGCTGCAATAGTTTTCAAGCTAATTAGCCGCCATGAGTTGTGCCCTGGCGCTCCACAGTTGCAGCAGCACCCTTGGGGTTGCCTTGCTGGATAGGGGCCAGGGCCGTTCCGCTGCTTTCCCCTTAGCCCGTGAATTGGCAAACGGCCTATTTGATGCCATTGCTGAGTTGTTGCCCGCCAGCCGCTGGCGGGAGCTCAGTTGGTTGGCGGTGGCCACCGGCCCCGGCAGTTTTACCGGCACGCGGCTCACCTTGGTGCTAGCCCGCACCCTGGCCCAGCAGTTGCAAATACCCCTTTATGGCTATGGCAGCCTGCGCCTGATTGCAGAGCGGCGCCGGCTGGAATTAGCAAGCACAGGTCCCCATTGGATTGGTCAAACCCTGCCCCGCAGGGGGGTGGTGGCTGGCTATTACGGCGTTGTTGCGGCTGATGTTGCAGCTGTTGAGGAGCTTGAGCCGCCAAGCCTCAATCCAGCTGGATTAACCAGCGCCTTTTGGGAGGCGCAGATGCAACCGGAGCACGATGCCCGGCTGATGTTGCAGCTGAGTGAACCTTTGTTTGAGCAAAACATCGCTGGCCCTTGGCAGCAGGTTTTGCCCATCTACCCCACCTCCCCTGTTCAAGAATTACCTGCCAAAAAAACGTCAATCGAAAGCTGATGTGGCGTTTATTGCTGGGGGCAGGCTTAGTTGTTGGGCTGTGGAGTTGCGGGGCAAAGCTTGTGGAACCTCTGCTGCCGCCACCCCAACAAATTTTGGTTTTGGGTGGTGATCTTGAGCGGGAGGAGGTGGGCGCCCAGCTGGCCCGCAGTACCCAATTGCCCCTGCTGGTGAGCAGTGGCAGCAATGCCGAATATGCCCATTGGCTGCTAGCCCGCCATGGCCTAGATCCCAGCAAAGTTCAGCTGGATTACCGCGCCAGCGACACCCTTAGCAACTACACAAGCGTGGTGGATGAATTACATCGCAAGGGGGTGCGCCACGTGCTTTTGGTAACCAGCAGTGACCACATGGAAAGGGCCCTGCTGGTGGGGCGCTTGGTGGCGGGCAGCAGGGGTGTTTACCTCAGCCCGGTGGAGGTGCCCTGCGGCAACAACTGCGTTCCGGAATCGCGCCGCAAGGTGTGGGGTGATGGTTTACGCGCCTTGGTTTGGGTTGTTAGCGGCAAGGATTTACGCCAACAGTTGAAGCTGAAGGCGCCTCCAGCAAGGCATTGATCGCCTCCTGGCAGGCCCTAGTAGTGGCCTCCAGGTCGGGGCGACGGCGGGAGGCAGGTGGCGGGATTGGCAGCCCCACCCGCACTTCTAGGGGCACCAGCCGTGGCCAGGTTTGACCAGGCCCCAGGGCCCTGTGGGTGTTCACAAGGGCCACCGGCAGCAGCGCTGCCCCACTGCGGGCTGAAAGCAGGGCTGCCCCCAGCTGGGGGTCCTCAACCCGGCCACTGGCCTGGCGGGTGCCATCTAAAAAAATCCCCGTGGCCCAGCCCAGCTCCAAACGCCCGAGGGCAGTGCGGATCGCCTCCCGATCGCTCGCGCCGCGGCTAACGGGATAGGCGCCGAGGCTGCGGATCAACGGCCCCAAAACAGGCACCGCAAATAATTCCGCCTTAGCCATAAAACTCACCGGCCGCGGCAGGGTGTGGCCCAATAGGGGTGGATCCAGGTGGGAACCGTGGTTTGCCACCACCACCAAGGGCCCCTGGCGGGGTACCCGTTCCATGCCACGGCAGCGGCCACGAAATAACAAACGAAAAATTGGTGCCACCAATAGCCATTGCACCAGGCGATAGCTGGGGCTCGGTTGGGGCCTAAGGATTAGGGGGAAGTTTTGTGATGAAGGCATCTCAAGCGACACCCAGATCGTTTAAGCAGCTGATCTGGGCTGTTACCACTGCCGGCAAGCTGCGTTTTATTAAGCCGCTCAGCACTGCCCCGGGCCCCACCTCCACCACGGTGTGGATCCCAGCCAACTCAAATTGCTGCATCGTTTCGCGCCAGCGCACCCCTGAGGTCATCTGCTGCTCGAGCCTTTGCTTTAAATCGCTGCCATCACTGCAGGGGCTGGGGTTTGTGTTGCTCAGGATCGGCACGGTGCTGTTGTTAAAAGCCAGCGCAGCTAACTCCTTGGCAAAGGCCGCGGCTGGAGCTGCCATGAAGGGTGAATGGAAAGCGCCCGAAACGGCAAGGGGCACGGCCCGTTTGCAGTTAACTGCCGCTAACACGGCATCAAGGGCTGCCTGGCTGCCGGAAAGCACCACCTGGCCATCGCTGTTGTCGTTTGCGATCACCACATCAGCCGTTGCAGCTACGGCTTCCTCCAGGCTGCTGCGGTTGAATCCGATCACAGCCACCATGGCGCCCTCGGCGGCGGCGGCCATTAATTCACTCCTGCGAATTACCAACTGCAGCCCGGTTTCAAATTTAAAAACACTGCCGGCATAGAGGCCAACTAATTCACCTAAACTGTGGCCTGCCAACAGATCTGCTTGCTTTTCCTGTTGATGCAGCAGATCCACCAGCAGGCTTTCAAGCACAAATAGGGCTGGCTGGGTGTTGCGGGTGTTGTTGAGGTTGTGAAGGTCGTTTTCGATCTCGGGGCAAGTGCCTGCGCAGATCTGGGCCAGGTTGCGGCCCAACAGATCAGATGCCAGCTCAAAGCGTTCTTTTGCTAGTGGATGCTCCAGCAAGCCAGCGGCCATGCCGATTTTTTGCGACCCCTGCCCCGGAAACACCCAAGCAATGCCCATACCAGTTGCAAGCTGCGCTAGCCATGGAGGCTACCGGCTGCCTGCCCAACGCCAAAGGGCTGCCCCCCAACTGAGCCCCGCCCCAAAACCACTGCTGGCGATCAAATCACCGGCTTGAATGCGGCCATCGCTCACGGCTTCATGGAGCATCACGGGGATCGTGGCAGCTGAGGTGTTGCCGTAGTTGGCCAGGTTGCTCAACACTTTCTCTGCCGGTAGCCCCAGCCGTTCGGCCACGGCATTAAGGATGCGTTGGTTGGCCTGGTGCAGCAGCAGCCAATCCAACTGCTCGGCGCTCGTGCCTGTGCTGCCAAGCAGTTCCATCAATATTGTTGGCACCTCCCGCACGGCAAATTTATAAACCTCCTGGCCATTCATTGCGATTGGTTCAAAGCCACCCCTCTGGCTTGTTACGCCTGGGATCAAATCCTCAAAAGCCGCCCCTTGGCGCAGGTTTAAACAATCGGCCTTACGGCCATCGGAGGCCATGCGAAACCCGATTAGGCCATCTTCCTCTGGGGTGCAGGCTTCAATTGCCAATGCCCCTGCCCCATCACCAAAAAGCACACAGGTGCGGCGATCATTCCAATCCACCCAGCGGCTTAATTGATCGGCTCCAATCACAAGGGCCCGCCCCATGGCGCCGGTGCGCAGGTATTGGGAAGCGGTAATCAGGGCAAATAAAAAACCGCTGCAGGCGGCGGTGAGATCAAAGGCAACGGCATTGGTGGCGCCAAGTTGGGCCTGGATGCGGGGGGCGGAGCCGAATAGGTCGTCGGGGCTGGAGGTGGCCAGCAGGATTAAATCGAGGCTTGCTGGATCCCAACCGGCGGCAGCTAAGGCCTTGGCACCAGCCATAGACGCCAGCTGGGTGAGGTTTTCGCCCTCACCGGCTATGCGCCTGGCGGCGATGCCCGTGCGGCTGCGGATCCAGTCGTCGCTGGTGTCTACCCGTTGGCTGAGGGCCTCATTGCTAACACTGTTATGGGGCAGGGCTGCTCCTGTGGCGCAAAAGCGAATGCCCTTCATTGACCATCCCCTTCACTAAGGCGGTGCAGATTTTCTAACGCCCCATGGCTGGCGGCGGTGTGGGCAAGGCGCAGGGCCCCCAATACGGAAAGTGCTTTGCTGCTGCCATGGCCGATCACGCAGATCCCATCCACCCCTAAAAGCAGGGCACCGCCGTGTTCAGCGTGGTCGAGCCGTTTTTTGATGCGCCGCAAATTGTTGCGAAGGAATGCAGACCCCACCTTGCCGCGGCGACCGCGGGGTAGTTCGGCCTTGAGCACCTCCAACAGCACGCTGCCCACGGATTCCAAAAATTTGAGCAGCACATTGCCGCTGAAGCCATCGCACACCACCACATCAAAGTCACCGGAAAGCACATCGCGGCCTTCGCAATTACCGGCGAAATGGAAGCGCTTTTCAGCCGCCAACAGGGGGTAGCTGCGCAGGGCGAGATCGTTGCCCTTGCACTCCTCTTCGCCAATGTTTAAAAGGCCGATGCGGGGCTTCGCCACCGCCAACACATCACGGCTGTAGATGTTGCCCAGCAGGGCGAATTGATGCAGATAACTGGGTTTGCAATCCATATTTGCCCCCACATCAAGCACCAACACCTGACGGTTCACATCTTTGGTGGGAAAAAGGGCGCCGATGGCAGGGCGCTCGATGCCCTTCAGCCGCCCTAAACGAAAAATTGCAGAAGCCATAACGGCCCCTGAATTACCAGCTGAATAAACCGCTAGGGCGGCGCCGCTTTTCACTTGATCCATGGCCAGATTGATGCTGGCATCCCGTTTGCGGCGCACCGTGGTGGCCTCTTCCCCCATGCCCACGGAGGGGCCGGCGGGCAGTAGTTGCAGGCATCCCTGGGCCTGGGCCTGGGCAACCCGCTCCTGCAGCTTGAGGTTTTGGATGGCGGTTTGCAAGGGCGCCTCCTCAGCCACAAACAGCACCTTCAAGGCCAATTGCTCGATGGCATCAAGGCAACCCTCAAGGATGGGGCCGGGGGCATGGTCACCCCCCATGCCATCAACGGCAATCGCTATGCGGGGGCCGCGGGGGCCGTTGCTGGCGGCGGGGTTAAAGCCAAACCCAAACCTGCCGCTAAGAACGGTGCCAGCACTGCCCACAAGGCTGATTACGGGCCCGGTGCGGCGATACCAGATCACCAGCCGGCGCATGGCACGGCGGGGCCTGGGCCGCCTGCTGCGGCCCAGTAGGGAATTTGGCTCCGCCATGGAGATTTAGCCTCCGTCGCCGCTGGCGCCGTCGATGATGCGCTGAAAAAGGTAACCGGTTCCGCGGGCGGTGAGGATAAGTTCTGGATTTGCTGGGTCGTCTTCCAATTTGGAGCGCAGGCGCGAGATGTGCACATCAACCACCCGGGTATCCACATGGCGCTCTGGGGTGTAGCCCCAAACCTCCTTGAGGATTTCACCACGGCTAAAGGGTTCTCCAGAACGACCCACCAAAAGCTCCAGCAGGCTGAATTCCATGCCGGTGAGGCGGATCCGCTCATCGTTGCGAAATACCTGACGCTTATTTGTATCCACCTTCAGTTGACCCACCTGGATCACCCCTGAGTTGGGTAGGCCCGGGCCACCGAGGTTGTCTTTATCAACCCGGCGCAATACGCAACGGATGCGGGCCTCCAGCTCCTTGGGGCTAAAGGGTTTCACCACGTAGTCGTCGGCACCGAGCTCAAGGCCCGTGATGCGGTCGGCCACATCACCAAGGGCGGTGAGCATCACGATTGGCACATCCGATTCCTTGCGCAGCTCTTGGCAAACGCCATAGCCATCAAGCTTTGGCATCATCACGTCGAGCACCACCAAATCGGCTGGTTGGCGGCGAAAGGCCTCAAGGGCCTCCTCCCCATCGGCGGCCGTAACCACCTGATAACCAATCATTGTGAGGCGCGTTTCCAGGATCCGACGGATACTGGCTTCGTCGTCTACCACCAGAATTATTTCTTTTCCGTTGGGGGGAGCAGCTGTAACTGCCATAGAGGGCAAGACCGGCAACGGAGCAGTTGGACCACTCAACTGAGGTTTGGCTGCATTTATGTAGTAATTCACATCAATCTTCATAGAACGTTTTGGCAAAGAGCAGCACCAGCTACGTATGCGAAAGCTGTGGCGCCCAATCGCGTCAGTTTTTCGGCCGTTGTTCCGCCTGCGGCAGCTGGAACACCATCGTTGAACAGATGGTTGGCAAAAGGGTTATTGCAGCCCATGGCCGCCGCTCTGAGCCCATCTATGCCGTTGGCGATCGGCCGTTGCAACGGCTCTGCAGTGGCTATGGGGAGTTGGATCGCGTGCTGGGTGGTGGCTTGGTGCCCGGCTCTCTGGTGCTGTTGGGGGGTGATCCCGGCATCGGCAAAAGCACGCTGTTGTTGCAGAGCGCCCAGGCGATGGCCACCCGTCATTCCGTGCTTTATGTGAGCGCTGAGGAATCAGCCCAGCAGGTGAAGCTGCGCTGGCGGCGCCTAGTGGATCAACTGGGCCAAACCAACGGCTTGGCAAACCCTGGGGCAAGCGATCCCAATGTTGAGTTGCAATTATTGGCTGAAACCGATCTGGAAATGGTGCTGCAGGAGCTGCAGGCCCTGAAGCCAGCCGTAGCCGTAATCGACAGCATCCAGGCCCTCCACGCCGCTGAACTAAGCAGTGCGCCCGGTTCCGTAGCCCAAGTGCGCGAATGTGCCGCCGCCTTGGCACGGATTGCAAAAAGCCAAAACACTGCCCTGCTGCTGGTGGGCCATGTAACCAAGGAGGGGATTTTGGCGGGTCCAAAGGTGTTGGAACACCTGGTGGATGCGGTGCTCACCTTTGAGGGCGATCGCTTTGCAAGCCATCGCCTGCTGCGGGCGGTGAAAAATCGTTTTGGTGCCACCCATGAATTGGGGGTGTTTGAAATGCGCGGCCAGGGCCTAGTGGAAGTAACCAACCCCAGTGAGTTGTTCTTAGGTGGTGATGAACCAAGCGCTGGCACCGCCACGATCGTGGCCTGCGAGGGCACCAGGGCCCTGGTGGTTGAACTGCAGGCTCTGGTGAGCACCACCAGCTACGCCAGCCCCAGGCGAACGGCCACCGGCATCGGCACCAACCGTTTGCACCAGATCCTTGCGGTATTAGAAAAACATTTGGGCCTGCCACTTTCCCGCTTTGATTGTTATTTAGCCGTGGCGGGTGGTTTGGAAGTGGAGGAGCCGGCTGCCGACCTGGGCGTGGCAGCAGCGGTGGTAGCTAGCTATCGAGATCTGATCATGCCGCCTGGCACGGTATTGATTGCTGAATTGGGCCTTGGCGGCCAATTGCGGCCTGTGGGTCAGCTGGAATTGCGCCTGCAGGAATCAGCTCGCCTTGGTTTTCGCCGGGCTGTGGTACCCAAGGGCAGTGGCCTCGGTCGCCTTGCAGCTGGTTTGGATTTGCAATTGCTAGAAGCTGGCACGATTGCAGAAGCTTTGGTGGCAGCTTTAGGGGCAGATACTGTTAGTTAGAAAAATATATCTGCGTTGCCGCGGCCTGTGGTTTTAAGCCAATTTTGAGCTTCGATGTAATTATTGGGCGCTAAACGTATGGCTTTTGTCCAATAATCAGCGGCTAGATCAAAGCAGCGATCAGCTTCATCGGTTTCACCTTGCTCTTGGGCCAAGCTGCCCAGGTGATGCTGAATAACAGCCATGTTGTTTAACACCTGGGGCATTTTTGCATTTAGGGCTAGGGCCTGTTCGTAGTGCTCTAGGGCCTTGGCGTGGTCGCCATTGCTGGCAAATACCAGGGCCATGTTGTAGATGATGAAAGCGCGGTCGTTGGGGTCTTCTTCCAAACGCAGGGCTTCTTCGTAATTTTCTAAGGCCTCGGCATATTCCCCATCCCCCTGGGCACTCATGCCATCGCGGTAGTAGGCAAAGGCTTCCTTTGCCCTTTGGTTGGTGGGTAGCACCTTCAAAATCAAATCGGCCATCACCGTGAAACTTTTGTCGATGAAGTTGTCGTTGCGTTGACTGCGCGGCACGGCATTAGCTCAGTTCAACCCAGTGTGGCCCGTGGGCAGCTTTCCTACCTAACCTGGGTTATGACTTCCCAGGCTTTACTCCTCGATATCGAGGGCATGAAATGTGGTGGCTGTGTTAGCGCCGTAGAAAAACGACTGCTTGCCCAACCGGGGGTGCTAGAAGCCAGCGTCAATTTGCTTAGCCGCACCGCTTGGGTGGAGCTTGAGCCCACGGCCCAAGCTGATTACCTAGCTAACGGTTTGCTGGAAAGCCTGGCGGGGCTTGGTTTCCCTGGGCGAATTAGAAGCCAGCAAAGCGCCCTTGAGCAGTTGCGGGCAAGTAGGGCACCCCTGGGCTGGTGGCAACGCTGGCGGGAACTGGTGATTGCCCTGGTGCTTTTGGTGATCAGCAGCGCCGCCCACTTGAGTGAAACCGGCCCCCTTGCTGATATGCGGCTCCATGGCCTGGTGGCCAGCATCGCTCTGCTGGGCCCAGGGCGCTTGATCCTGGTGCGGGGGTGGCAGGGTTTGCGCTCTGGGGTGCCAGCCATGGACACCCTTGTGGGTTTAGGTGTTTTTAGCGCCTACCTAGCCAGCCTGGTGGCCTTGATTTGGCCTGGGGTGGGCTGGTCTTGTTTTTTTAATGAACCCTTGATGCTGCTGGGTTTTGTGCTGCTGGGCCGCTTCCTGGAAGACCGGGCCAAACGCCGCACCGGCGATGCCCTTGAGGCCCTTGCTGATCTGCAACCCAACACTGCCCTGCTGCTAGTTGGTGATGACTTGCCTAGGCCCGTGCGGGTTGGTGGCCTCAGGCCCGGTGATCGCTTGCGGATCTTGCCCGGTGATCGCCTACCCGTTGATGGCAAGGTGATTTCAGGTTGTTCCAGTGTGGATGAATCGGGTTTAACCGGTGAACCAATGCCCCGTTTGGTGCAGGTGGGAGCTGAACTTTCCGCCGGTGGCCTCAACCTGCAATCGCCATTGGAATTGGAGGTTTTACGCAGCGGCGCTGATTCAGCCTTGGCCCGCTTGATCGAGCTGGTGCAGCGGGCCCAGGCAAGTAAGGCGCCGATTCAGGCCCTTGCCGACCGTTGGGCAGGGCGTTTCACCTGGATAGTGCTGGCCCTTGCGGCGCTCACATTTTTGTTTTGGTGGCTTGTGGGTACCCAGTTGTTTCCTGAGGTGCTCCATGGCCTATCCCATGGCCACGGCCACCACCGCAGCCTTGGCGCTGGGGCAAACACCCCTGTGGGTTTGGCTTTGCAACTTGCCATCGCCGTATTAGTGGTGGCCTGCCCCTGTGCTTTGGGGCTTGCTACGCCAACGGCCATCAGCGTGGCCACAGGCCGCGCCGCCCGCTTGGGGCTTCTATTTAGGGGCGGGGAAGTGCTTCAGGTGGCCGCTGAAGTGCGCACCGTTTTGTTTGATAAAACAGGCACCCTCACCCGCGGCAGGCCCCTGGTGGAAGCTTGCCTGAGCCTGGCCGATGGCCTTGGGGAGCAGCGCTTGCTGCAACTAGCCGCATCCCTGGAGCAGCACACCCGTCACCCCCTGGCCTGGGCCCTATTGCAGGCTGCTGAAAGCAGGGGTTTGCCGCTGCTTGCTTGCAGTGCCAGTTCCACCATTGCGGGCGCAGGCGTTGAGGGGAAAGTGGAGGGTATGGAGCAGCTCTGCCGCCTGGGCAGCCTTAATTGGCTTGAACAGCAGGGGGTTGTTCCCCTGGCGGAGGCCCTGGCTTGGCAACTGGAGCAAGGCCAGGCGGGTGCCACGGTGCTTGCCATGGCCCATGGGAAGCAGCTGCTTGGTTTATTGGCGGTGCGGGATGCCCTGCGGCCCGATGCAGCAGCAGCGGTGCAAAGGCTTAAGCAGAGGGGATATGGGTTGGGAATCCTTAGCGGTGATCGCCAGGGCCCGGTGCGGCAGCTGGCTGGAGAGCTGGGTTTTGAACCGGAACAGTTGGGCTGGGGTTTGAGCCCAGCCCAGAAATTGGCCAAACTCGAGGCGGCAGCAGCACCGGTGGCGATGGTGGGGGATGGTTTAAACGATGCCCCTGCCCTGGCCGCGGCCAACCTTGGCATCGCCGTTGGCACCGGCACCCAAATCGCCCAAGACAGCGCTGATTTAGTGGTGTTGGGAGATCGCTTGATGGCGGTGCCCCAGGCCTTGGAACTGGCCCAACGCTGCATGGCAAAAGTGCGGCAAAACCTGGTTTGGGCCTTTGGTTACAACCTGCTGGTGCTGCCCTTGGCGGCGGGCGTGCTGCTGCCAGGTTTTGGCCTGCTGTTAACGCCACCATTGGCGGCATTGTTGATGGCCATGAGTTCGCTCACGGTGGTTGCCAATGCCCTGTTGTTGAAATTGCCATGACTGCTCGGGGCAAATTTCTAGTGCTTGAAGGCATTGATGGTTGCGGCAAGAGCACCCAGTTGCGCCACCTAGCCACTTGGCTGCCCAGCAGTGGTTTGATGCCGCCTGGGGCTGGCCTGATCTGCAGTCGCGAACCGGGCGGCACAGCCCTGGGCCTTGCCCTAAGGCAATTGTTGTTGCATCCACCTGAGGGATTAGCCCCCCATAGCCGCACGGAATTACTGCTCTATGCCGCTGATCGAGCCCAGCATGTGCAGCAGTGCATTGAACCGGCCTTGGCGGCTGGCAATTGGGTGCTTTGCGACCGTTTTAGTGGGTCAACGGCTGCCTATCAGGGCTATGGCCGCGGCCTAGATCAAGCTTTGATCGATCAATTGGAGCAGTTGGCAACGGCTGGTTTGCGGCCTGATTTATGCCTTTGGCTTGCCCTTGATCCCCTGGAGGCAGCGCAGCGCAGGGCGGGGGAAAGGGCCGATCGCATTGAAGCGGAGGGCTTGGCATTCCTTGGGCGGGTGCATGCTGGTTTCAGCGCCTTAGCGAAACGGCCGGGGTGGCAGCAGGTGTGCGGGCAAGGTGCAGTTGATCAGGTGCAAGCGCGTTTGCAAGCTTGCTTGCAGCAATGGTTTGTGCAAAATCCATGACCGCCCCATTGTTTGCTGGGGTGGTGGGCCATGGCAGGGCCTTGCAATTGCTATGTGCAACTTTGGCTGCAGATCGCCTGGCGCCCGCCTACCTATTTGCCGGGCCCGAGGGGGTGGGGAGATCCCTAGTGGCTCGCCGTTTTATTGAAGGTTTGAGCGGTGCTGGCCTTAATGGGGATCTGGGGCTGCGCCGCCGCCTAGAGCTTGGTAACCACCCAGATCTGCTTTGGGTGGAGCCCACCTACAGCGAAAAAAGCCAGCAAAAAAAGGGGCTACCCCAATTAAGGCTGGAGCAAATCCGAGAGGTAACCAGATTTTTGGCCCGCCCACCCCTGGAGGCCCCCCGTTCGGTGGTGGTGCTGGAGGGGGCCGAAAGGATGGCAGAGGGAGCTGCTAATGCCTTGCTCAAAACCTTGGAGGAGCCTGGACAGGGCCTATTGATCTTGTTAACGGCGGCACCAGAGCAATTGCTGAGCACAATTTTGAGCCGCTGCATGCGGATTTCATTTCGCCCCTTGGCCCCTGCTGAACTTGCTGAGGTGGTGCCTGATCAAGGTGATCCAGCTGAATTATTGGCCCTTGCGGCAGGATCCCCAGGGGCACTGCTGGAATGGCGGCGGCGCTGGCAGGAATTGCCAGAAGCTTTGCTCGTGATGCCTGAAAATCCAATGGCAGCAATGGATTTAGCGCGTCAAATCAGCGATCAATTGGACGGCGAACAACAATTGTGGTTAATCGGCCTTTTGCAACGCAGGCTTTGGCTAAGCACTGGGCAGGTGAAACAGCTGCAGCGCCTAGAGCGATTAGGCAAACACTTAAAAGGAAATGTGCAACCGCGGTTGGCGTGGGAAGTGGCCCTTCTAGACTTGTGCGCTTAATTCCCGCTGCTGCTGCTGGGCGCGGAATTCAGCCATCAAGGCAATGCAATCGGTTAAGTGGTTGCCAGAGGGCAACTCGAGGCAATAGCCGGCTCCGTAAACGGTTTTGATGAACCTTGGTTTGCGGGGATCTGGCTCGAGTTTGGTGCGCAGGTGGCGGATGTGAACGCGGATGGTTTCGATGTCGTCGTCTGGTTCATAACCCCACACCTCCTTGAGGATCAAAGAGGGGGCAACCGTTTGACCATGGCGTTGCAACAGGCAATGGAGAAGTTCAAATTCAAGGTGGGTAAGCCGCACCGCCTGTTCAAACCAAATCGCTTCGAAGCGTTCTGGCACCAGGGTGATCGGTCCGAAATTGAGTATTTCGTTGTGCTTGCTTGAAAGGGGTGCCCGATCACTGCGGCGCAACAGGGCCTTGATGCGAGCTAGGAATTCTTCGAGTTCAAAGGGTTTGGTGAGGTAATCATCGGCGCCAGAATTGAAACCAGTTACCTTGTCTTTGGTGCCGCCGAGGGCGGTGAGCATCAAAATTGGTATTTGAGCCGTGCGTTCATCGCGCCGCAACCTTTGGCAAAGGGTGAGACCATCCACGTTTGGCAACATCAAATCGAGCACGATTAGATCTGGCGCGTATTGCAGAGCAAGCGCTTGACCCTTAATGCCGTCTTCTGCTTTTTGCACATCAAAACCGGAATGCTCAAGGCTGCCAGCCACGAGCTCACGCATGTCCCGGTCGTCTTCGATTAAGAGGATGCAGGGCTTCATTAATGCTGCTGGGTGAGGTAAAAGCTGGGCTTAGCTAAATCAGTTGAAGCAAAACCCAGGCATCGAGCCCAGGGCGCCTTCAAAACTACTTATTTACTATAGAGGATTAAAAATCAGACGAGCTAACACAAGGCCTCCAATCGATCGACTGAGTCTGGTTAGTCTTAGCTGGAGGATATTCTGATTTGCTACAGATTTGGGGATGATAAATTGTTAAACAAAAAATAAATAATATATATTTGGAATTTGGATACTAGATTTTTAATAAAAATCAAAATATTTAAAATCAAAATACTTAAAACCAGGATACTAAAAGCTAAGATATTAAAGGCTAAAATAAATAACTTTTAATTATTGGCTTTACTTGCTTGCTTACCCAATTTACTTAGCTTAATTATAAATCTAACTCTATTCAAAACTCCCCGGGCGGGATTCGAACCTGCGACCAATCGGTTAACAGCCGATCGCTCTACCACTGAGCTACCGAGGAAAGCACCCCAAAAGGGTGAGTTCGAACTTAACCGCCGGCCTGCCCCCTGGGCAACCCCTCCAGGGCGCTTGCCATGGCAGACCCCGCAATCCAGTTGCCGGCAATGCCGCGATCCAGCTTCAAGGCCCCATCGCATTGGTGCAATTCTTCCAATTTGTGGGTAACCCAAAGGGCTGTGAGGCCATTGGCCCCCAGGTGATTTCGATTGCACAGCTGGCGGATCAAGCCGAGCACGGCCCTTTGATTTTCAGGATCGAGCAGGGCGGTGGGTTCATCCAGCAGCAGCAACCTGGCGCCGCTGATCAGGCCGGATGCAATCGCAAGCCGTTGTTTTTGGCCACCGCTGAGGCTATGGATCGGGCGATCGGCAAATCCAGCTAGCCCCACCTGGTTGAGGGCTGCCTCAATGCTTTGCGCCTGGGGCTTAACCCCCTTAGGCAAGTGGAAGCAGAGTTCGCTGCCGCAGCCTGGCAGCAGCAGTTGATGGTCGGGGTTTTGAAAAACAAGTGCCGCAGCTGTTGAGCAGTGGATCTGGCCTGCCGTGGGCTTGAGCAGGCCAGCAATCAAGCGCAGCAGGGTGCTTTTGCCGCTGCCATTGCCGCCCACCAGCATCCAGAGGCCAGGCCGGGGAATTTGCAGCGAGCATTGCTGCAGCACAGGGCTGCCCTGGGGCCAGCTGTAGCTAACCCGATCCACCTCAAGGATGGGCTTCATTCAGCGCCGAGGCTGAAACCAGGGCGCTTGCTGCCGGCACCAAGGGCGCTTTTCTCATAGAGCTGCACCGCCAAAATTTCAGCGCTTAGCAGGGTTACCTGCTTCTCTTCCGCTTTTTCGCAGCGCAGTTCCAGCAGTTGCGGCTCACCCTGCTGCATGGCCCCACGGATTTCTTGATATAAAGCCTGGGCGGCCTCCAGCTCCTTGCGTTGCACCGAAATCGGCATGGGCGAAAGCTTGAGGCTGAGCTCAACAACAAACATGGCAAAAACGCTGCTGGCGGCAGCCTAGGGAGCCAGGGGCGTAGGTAGATGTGCGTATTTTGGCCGGTTTTCCCTGCAAAGGGGCGGCGCAGTGGGTATGGTTCGAGATGTAACGCTTCGTGAAGAACTCCCCATGACGATCGCCCTTGGGCGTGTAAGCCAACGCGGATGGTTCGACGTCCTCGATGACTGGCTGAAGCGCGACCGCTTTGTATTTGTTGGTTGGTCTGGCCTATTGCTTTTCCCAACTGCCTATTTGGCTTTGGGTGGCTGGCTTACCGGCACCACCTTTG
>NZ_JAGQBK010000012.1:0-57138 GCF_024345595.1 Synechococcus lacustris Maggiore-St4-Slac
CTTGTTGCAGCTAATAGCAGTGCTGAATTGCCCTTGAAAGTTACCCTGCTGGCACCACTTCCTCACCATGCTGCAGCTGATGATAATTACAGCGAAGCATTAGCTTCCGGAGATTATAACGGTGCTATTAAAATTACTGGGGTTCCATTACGTGCAATGGCAAGCAATGGGCAGGTGGCTGAAGCAACTTCTAGCATTGTTGTTCTTGATGATATGCCAGCTGAGTTGCAATTAATTGGCGGCACAAATACCTATTTTGGTTCCACTATTCCCCTCATTGGTTCTTTTCTTGTTCAACCCGGAGCCGATCAGGGATCTCACACTGTTGAATTTGCTGCCAATGGTAGTTCCATATCGCTTAATAATTCGCTACCTGCTGGCTTTTTAGATATTCAAGGCTTTGGCCGTTTTGATGTTTTTGTTGATTTTGCTACGGGCAAAGGCATCTGGTCTTTTATTGCTAATGCCCCAGATGGATCTGCCGGCAATTTGGATTTTCATGTTGCTGTTAAAGATGCCGATGGCGATCAAAGATCTGCTTTCCATTCGATTGTAATCTCCAAGCCCGCCAGCATTGATTTAGGAGCAAGTGGTGGACAACTGGTACTCAATGAGGATGCATTAGCCATACCTTTTGTGGGGCCAGATTCTCCTTATACACCCACTTTCAGTAACACCATCGCAACAGGTGCCGGTATCACAATAAAAATCAATCTCAATTCTGATTCAGTTACTGGGATACGTTTCGATTCCTCAAGGCTCACTTCCATCCAGGCTAATGCGCCTGGATTAACTTTCCAGCTAACTAATCAAGCCACAACATTGCAGGTTTGGCAATCTAGTAATGCAGCTGTAGCGGCGCCGATTCAAGTGGCTGAAATTAATTTGGGAGCAATTGATTTAACTACAGATCCCCTTGTTCCCAGTGTTCCAATTTCAGCCACGTTGCTAAGTAATTTAATTACCCATTCCAGCACTCAAGCGGATAACAAATATTCAGCATTGGATTTTGCTAATCTTCCAATTGTTCTCGAGCGTGTTCAATCCGAATTGCCATCTGTAACTGAAGTTATTAAATTACGAATTTATGATGATGTTCCTCGGGTGGGGATAGCTGATCCCTACGCAGATTCAGGTGAAGAAGTTCAAATCATTGCCCTTAATGGTGAGAGCTTTGCTGATACTGATACCGTTACTCGCACAGCCCCTGGCGGCCAGGTGCAGGGCACCTGGGGTGCTTTAGCAACTAATAATGAAGCGCGATCATCAATAGCAGGTCTTGGCCTTGATTCGGCTTTAGGCGCCGATGGCCTTGCCGCCGGACCCGCGCTTGAAGGAATTAAAACTTGGCAATTGTGGGTTGATCTTAACCTTGATGGAAACGAATCCACAGATGAACTGTTTACGCCTACCTCCGCTGCAGCCCTTGATGGCACGGGCCCAAACAGTGGTTTGGCAATTCGAGATTCTAATGGGAAAGCTTTTGGTAGGTTTAAATTTTGGGATAGTCAAGCTTCTAAATCAGCTGGATGGGCTTTTAAGGCAGATGCTGGCGCCACATCTGGCAAGTTGAAATTTCGCCTGCAAGTTAGTGATGTTGATGGCGATTTAGATAGCCACCTACATAGCATTGAAGTTGCAGATAGCCCAACCCAGGTGGGGCAACATCCAACCGTAAATCTTTATTTGTTGTTGGATAATTCCACTTCGATGAAAGGTGCCGACCCTGCCACAGCAGCCGCTAGCAATCAAACACGCCTTGAAACTCAAAATCGCTCTGCCTTTATTGCCCTGCAGCAGGCGGCAGCTCTTGCTGGCTATGGATATTACACCGGCTCTAATTCTCCCTTCTTTAATTTTGATGATTCATCGATAAATAATGTGTTGCTAAATAGTAGCGATCTCATCGCTAA
The DNA here is from genome assembly GCF_024345595.1 of Synechococcus lacustris Maggiore-St4-Slac. Lineage (NCBI taxonomy): Bacteria > Bacillati > Cyanobacteriota > Cyanophyceae > Synechococcales > Synechococcaceae > Synechococcus > Synechococcus lacustris. The sequence goes on from NZ_JAGQBK010000012.1 coordinate 1,914, forward strand.
CTCTTTGGCTTCTTATCAGCTGGCAGACAACCCTTCCGATGGCATCTTGGCTGGCAAGATTAATGTTCATGTTATAAAATATGGATATATTGTTGAGTACCAGAAAACTGAGATAACAACAACATCTGTTGATGAGGGCATATCTATAGCTCAGCAGGTGCTGCTCACTAAAACGCCTGATCAACTCTATGGAAACAGCATCGCCTCAAATCCAAACTGGATCGCCCGTGGCTTGCCCGCCCCAAGCGAGCTTGATTACTACCAGGGGCCAAATACGCTTGCTTCTAATCTTTATGCCGGCACTGAAATCCTAGGAGCCCTCACTGGTTTAAATAATTTGCTCCAGGCACAATTGCAATCAACTGCGCCAGGTTCATTAGATACAACGCTTGTTGCCATGAGTACCGATGGCCGCCCCGAACGCCGTTATTGGTGGGACAACCGGCCGGAGCGGGGCTCCACCGGCATCGCAGTTGCTTTGCCTGCGGAGTTGGGTGGTGATCGAATTCTCTCCTCTGGGCGTTTATACGATCAATCGGGTAATTCAAGGGTTACTCCCACGGCCGCTGGCGTGGATCAATGGAGCCTCACCCAACTGGCAATGAACAGAAGCCTTGATTCCCTAGCCGCCAAACTGGCATCACCTTCTGATCAGTTGCAGGTTTCTGCCCTTGGCACTGGCGATGGCTCCTTGGCCCGTTTCCCCCAGATCTACGCAGATTTGCTTGGCGCGCAAACCTTTGATAACAGCAACAGCACCTGGGTGTATCAATGGAGCGGCAGTAGCAGCCTCCCCCCTTTCAAGGGGTAGGCGTTCAATGCCAAACTATCAAAATCAGCTAGTCAGCCCTTTGACAACCACTCGCCAGCGCCCAGAGACCGTATTGCACCGTTGGGTGAGGCCAGTGATGGGGGCCCTTGCCACCATCGGCGCCATCGACACCGCATCAATCAGCCTTTCCAGCTGGGGTGTAATTGGTGAACTCAGCTGCCCCGGTGCTGCTGGCGGTTGCAACAAGGTGCTGAATAGCGCCTGGGGCACAGTGGCGGGCCAACCGCTTGCCCTGTTTGGCTTTTTTGCCTATGCCTCCCTTGTGTTGCTATGCCTTTTGCCCTTGATCCCGGCCCTGCAGCAATGGTTAAGTAGCCAATCGATATCAACTAAGGCTGGCCTTGGCGCCCGCCGCAGTGGCCGTAATCCAGATTTGTTTTGGCACCTAGGCTTTTTTATCAGCCTGGCAATGGCGGTGTTTAGCCTTGTATTAGTGGGCTTAATGCTGTTTAAAATCCAAGCAATTTGCGCATTTTGTTTTTTATCTGCAGCACTTAGTATTGCCCTTTTGCTTTTTCATTATTTCGGTAGGGAATGGCAGGATGTTGGCCAGTTGATATTTCGCTCGGTAATTGGCGCTCTATTAGTTGCGTTGATCTCATTGGCCTGGGCCGCTGCTGCCGATAGGCCTGCTGTTTTAACCGAAAAAGGTGTTCCCCCAGTGGTAATTAAGCAGAGCAATCCAGCCAAGATTGCTTTGGCGGAACACCTAACTAATACGGGTGCAACGATGTATTCAGCCTATTGGTGTCCCCATTGCCATGAACAAAAGGAGTTGTTTGGCAAACAAGCCACGGCCAAGCTGAATGTTGTTGAATGCGCTGTGGATGGCAAAAACTCCCAGGCGGCCCTGTGCGAAGCAAAAAAAATTGATGGTTTCCCCAGCTGGGAAATCAATGGCAAGCTTGATTCAGGTGTAAAAAAGCTTAGTCAATTGGCTGATTTAAGCGCCTATAAAGGTGATCGAGCTTTTTAAGGCTTTAGCTTTAATTAATTGCTTCGCCCACAGCAGCAGTGGAAAGCTTTTCGCCTATTCTTTGCAGGCTGTGGCGGCACCAATAGGGCAGAGCGGCGGGGGCATCACGGCGAAAATGACCGCCGCGGCTCTCTTCGCGAAAAGCAGCGGCTTTAAGTAAAAGCAAACTCACTAGATTGCGTTGGCGTTGATCCCATAAAACTTCAAATTGCGTTAGTTGTGCCTCGTTAACATTATGTAATTCACCCTGGGGCTGTTCTAAAATTGGTTTTAAAATCGTTGATAGATTTAATTCCTGCTGAATTGTTGTGGCTATTTTTATAGCTTCTTCCAGGCTGCTGCCCCAGCGCTCCACCCCCGCCACTTGCCAGCAGAGCCGCCGCAGCTTTTCGCTTGCTTGCTGGGCCTTCAGCATTAAAGTTTGCTCACAATTCCAATTCAAGCTGCTCACTTTTTTGTTGAAACTTGGGCCAACAGGGTTGCTCAAGGGGTTGAGCATTCGCAATTGATGGGCCATCACTAAGCATTCGCTCAAGGAATTACTTGCCAAGCGATTTGCCCCATGGATGCCGCTGCTGGCTACTTCGCCAACCGCATATAAACCAGCTATTGAGCAAGCTGCTGCCAGGTTGGTGGCCACACCACCCATCCAGTAGTGGGCCGCTGGTGCCACAGGCAATGGTTGTTGCAGTGGCGCAAGCCCTAGCTCGATGCAGCGCTTCAGAATCATTGGAAACTGTTGCTGCAGCTTTGTTACACCCACCGGTTTGAGATCCAGCCAGAGGCGCTGCTCAGCGCTGCGTTGCATTTCCCGCACCATGGCGCGGCTGAGTTGGTCCCGGGGCAGCATTTCACTGGCCCCAAGCGGTTTTCTATCGCTTTTCAACAGTTGAGCCCCCTCCCCCCGCAATGCCTCTGAAAGCAGGAAATGGGGTGCCCCGGGATGCATTAAGGCCGTGGGATGAAATTGCACAAATTCCAGATCCCGCAGCACTGCCCCGGCCTCCCAGGCCATTGCCACCCCATCACCGCGGGCGCTGGCTGGATTTGTTGTGTTGGCAAATAGGTGGCCACCACCACCGGTGGCCAGCACCACAGCCCCCGCCTGCAGCCAACCGAGCTGGCCGCCATAGATCAGCTGGAGCCCACAGCATTTGCCTGCTTTTAGCCAAAGTTGTGTGGCAAGCCCCCCCTGCAGGCAGCAAACATTGGCCTGGGCTTTCAGCCGTTGCTCCAGCAGCTCCACCAGGGCTAGGCCCGTTTGGTCTTGGGCATGGAGCACCCGCCTTCTGCTGTGGGCCGCCTCCAGGGTGGTGCTCAATTCGCTGCCATCACGGTCTAGTTGCAGGCCAAGTTGCAACAGCCGCTCAACGCAACCAGGCGCCTCTTTTACCAATAAATCCACCGCTGCCGGTTCCCCTAGGCCTGCACCGGCCCGTAGGGTGTCGGCCCGATGCAGGCTTGGGCTGTCGTCTGAACGCACCGCAGCGGCAAGTCCCCCTTGGGCCCAGCGGCTGGCGGAGCGGGGCTCCCCATCGCGGCAAAGCAGTAAAACCTTTAGGGCCTTGGGCAGCTCTAAGGCCGCCATCAAGCCAGCTGCTCCGCCCCCAACCACAACCACATCCCAAACGATTGGGAAGGGATCAGTATCTGGGGGGTAGGTAGATGAAGCGATCAGCGGTATTGCCCGTCGTTGATGCGATCAAACCCTTCATTTAGGGCGATTTCAGGTTGGGTAACAGTGAAATTAGAGCGATATTTCTCGAATAATTCCTTTTGGCGTTCGCTCAGATCAAGCTTGAGCACATCATCAACATCTGTGTAGGGGCCTCCCACAACGATCTTGCCGGCAAGGGTGGGATACATGCCTGGGAATTGCTGGAAGCGACGCACTGAGGAGTTGTTTAGATCCACCTTGCCCTGGGCCTGGGCGATTTTGTCGTCGGCCAGATTGCGCAGTTCGTCTGCTTGGGCCAGTTGGGGCTGCAGGCCCAAAAGGCAACTAAATAGCAAAACGCTGCAGAGCAGGGTGGCAAGCCAACGGTTGAGCCTGGTCATGCGGGGCCGTAGCAGGTCTAAACAGCAACGTTACAGAAGCCTTTGCAATGCTTAGCCGTTATTGGCCCATCCATTCGCAGTTCTTCAAACCAAGCCGCTGAATTGGGGGCTGAGCAGGGCCAGAAATAGGAAAATTCCATCCACCAACAATGTGGTGGCAAGGCAAGCGGCCACCACTCGGCAGCCTTGGCCCTTAAGCCACAACCAACGGCTAAAACAAAGCATCCCAACGGCAAAAGTTGCCACCACCAGCAAGTGGCTGGGTTGCAGCACTAGGGCCGCCGCCTCCGCAAGCAACTGCTGGGCTGCTGCTGGTTCTGCTTCTAAAACCTGCGGCCATAGGGGCATAACACCGCATAGGGCCATGGCCGCATCGGTGCAGGCAGTGCCGAGCAATGCTCCTAAATAAAATTGTCCAGCCTGGCGCCAGGGTCCCCAAAGCCCAGCCACGGCTATGGGCAGCGCAAAGGCTTCCACCGGTAGATGCCAGAGGGGATGGAGTCTGAGCCAACCCCAAAACACACAACCAGCCAGCCAGCTGCCACTAAATCCAACTAACAAATTGCCCCAAGTGCCCCTTTTGAGGATGCCAATGGCCAGCAACAGCAAAGTGAAAATTGAAGCCAAGGCCGGCTGGTGGCGCACCAATGGTGCCTGCAGGAACACCGGCAAACACACCAGCAGTGCGGCCAACAGTGGCGCTGAGATTTGATTTTTTAGTGGTAACTGAAACTGCTGGGGCAGCCAAAGAATTTCAGTTGGAGCGGCCGGCTGCACCTGATTCAAGGTTGCGGTGCCGGAACGCGCCAAAGGAATTGTGAACAAAGGTTCATAACCTTAAAGCCAAAAGCCCACAAACTGCCGTGAGCCGTAAGGTGCCGCTGCGCAAACTTCTTAAATGTGAACCCCGCAACCCCCTTAACCCTGTTGGAGGCCTGTTGGCGCACCTTGGTGCTGGGGGTAGTGCAAGGCCTCACGGAATTTTTACCGATCAGCAGCACCGCCCACCTCAAGGTGGTGCCGGTGCTGTTGGGCTGGGGTGACCCCGGTGTGGCCGTAACAGCAGTGATTCAACTTGGCAGCATCATTGCGGTGATCGCCTATTTCCGCAGCGATTTAAGCCAGGTTTTTAAAGGCATCGCCAGGGCCCTGCGGGGTGGTGATTGGGGCCACAAAGATGCCCGTTTGGGGGTGGCGATTGCCTTGGGCACGGTGCCGATTGTTTTGGCGGGTTTGGCAATCAAATTGTTTTGGCCCGGCTATGAGGCATCACCCCTGCGCAGCCTTGCCTCGATTGGCATTGTGTCGATTGTGATGGCCCTGTTGCTGGCCTTGGCCGAACGGATCGGCCAGAGGCGCCTGCAGTTGCCAGGTGTGAAACCAGGGGATGGTTTGGTGGTGGGTTTAGCCCAGGCCCTGGCGATCATTCCAGGCGTGTCCCGTTCCGGCAGCACCCTCACGGCAGCATTGCTCAGCGGCTGGGAGCGCTCCGATGCGGCCCGCTTTTCTTTCCTGCTTGGGATTCCGGCCATCACCCTGGCCGGCTTAGTGGAATTAAAGGATGCCCTCAAGGCAGGAGCCACCTATGCCCCACTGCCTTTGCTAATTGGAATTTGTTCGGCAGCTTTGGTTTCTTGGTTGGCGATCGCCTGGTTGCTGGAGTTTTTAAAAACCAACAGCACCTGGCCTTTTGTGGTGTATCGCTTGTTATTTGGTGCCCTTTTGCTTGGTTTGGTGGCGGGAAACCCCACACTGGGTTAGTTCGCTGGGTTTAAAGCCGTGTGGCTGGAGCCAAGTTCTGGTATTCCCCTCAATAGCAACCCTGGGGCAGCCACGCCCCAACCTGCTGTGGTGGCAAGTGTTGAACCCGGATCGATCGGCGCTGAACTCGGCTTCCAAGCCGGTGATCGCTTGATTGCCATCAATGGCATGCGCCCCAGGGATTTGATTGATCTGCAGATGCTTTGCGGCGAGGAGGAACTGCTGCTGGAGGTGGAAGACCCCAGCGGTGAAATCCATCGCCTTGAAATCGAAAAAGATGCCGATGATGGCCTAGGCCTTGGTTTTACAGAAGCCCTATTTGATGGTTTACGGCAATGTAATAACCATTGCCCCTTTTGTTTTATTGATCAACAACCCCCAGGCCGCCGCCATAGCTTGTATCTAAAAGACGACGATTACCGGCTTAGTTTTCTCTACGGTTCCTACCTAACCCTCACCAACCTCACCGCTGCAGATTGGCAAAGAATTGAAGAGCAGCGCCTGTCGCCCCTTTATGTGTCTGTGCATGCCACAGAACCAGCCCTGCGCAGCCGCCTATTGCAAAACGAAAGGGCTGGTTTGTTGTTGGAACAATTGGAATGGTTTCAAAAAAGGCAACTGCAAATTCACGCCCAGGTGGTGGTGTGCCCAGGAATTAATGATGGCGAAGCCCTAATCGCCAGCTTGAACGATCTTGCTGGTTTTGGCGCCGGTGATTGGCCGGCGGTGTTATCTGTTGCAGTGGTGCCAGTGGGTTTAACCCGCTTTCGCCCTGATGGCGATGGCTTAATACCCGTGGATCGGCCCTCAGCCTTGCAAACGATCGCGGCCGTGGAGGCGCTGCAGGCGGGTTTTAAAAAACGCTTTGGTAACCCTTGGGCCTGGTTATCGGATGAGTGGTATTTGATGGCTGGCTTACCCCTGCCGCCGCGGGCTAGCTATGCCGATTTTCCCCAGCAGGAAAATGGTGTGGGAAGCATTCGCGCCTTCCTTGAGGAGCTTGATCAAGCTACCAAAGCACTACCCAAAAGTTTGGCAACACCAAAGCGGATCAGCTGGGTGGTGGGCCGTTTGGTGGGGGAAGCGCTGCTGCCGGTGGTGGAGCGCCTCAAGAAAGTGGCTGGCCTCGATCTGCAATTGCAGCCATTGCCGAGTCCCTACTGGGGCTGCGATCAGGTGGTAACGGGTTTGCTCACCGGCTCCGATCTGTTGGAGGGGCTAGCCGATCGCGATTTGGGTGAGCTTTTGCTGCTGCCGGCGGTGCTGTTGCGCCAGGGGGATGCGGTTTTTCTTGATGATTTGAGGCTCGAGCAGGTGGAAAAAAAGCTTGGCGTGCCGATTTGTGTGGTGGGGGGTGCAGCTGAAGTCGTGGCTGCTTGCCTGCGTTAAAGGCTCAAAACAACCTAAATTCTCTGAACAGATAATTTCTGGAAGGTGAAGGTGGCTAGACGCATGCGCAGCTTGATGCTGGCCCTCGTCTTGGCCGCCGGGCCAACGGCTGCTTGGGCCAATGATTCCCTTGATCCAAGCCCTGAGCAATTGCCCAATGCCATCAAGGTGAAGGGTCCCCGGCCCAAATCAAACCCTGATGCCCTGCCACCAGCCGCCACTAGCTTGCCATCTGATTTAAATAATCTTGCGGCCCCTGCCCCCCTGGCCTTACCCACCAACCCAGCCCAGGTGCGAATAGTTGATTACCGGCCCTTGAGGCTCAGGGAAGTGGAAAGATTAATTGAAGTAAACAGTCCCCAATTAAAAGCAATTGCCTCCCAGGTTGAACAGGCTAAATCCAATTTAAGGGCTCAAATTTCCGCCTGGTATCCAACTTTGAATTTGAGTACGGATGGTTTCCCTTCCCGTAGTTTTGCAAGCCGCACCCAGAATTACGGTAGTGAGGCAATCACACCTAACAATCCCTACGATGCAAATGCCTATAAAACTCAAACCCAAATTTATGGAGCTGGCGCTGCCCTTAAATTCAATTGGGATTTGATTAATCCCCAGCGGGTTCCCCAGATTGCTGCCGCCAGGGACCAGTTTGAAAAGGCTAAAAATCAATATCTAATTACTCTGCGCGAATTGCGCCTGCAGGCAGCAACTTCTTACTTCAATTTACAAAATTCAGATGATCAGGTGCGGATTGGTAAATCTGCGGTGCAATCCTCCTCTGTTAATTTGCGCGATGCCAGGGCGCGCCTCCAGGCGGGTGTGGCCACCAAGCTTGATGTGATGGAGGCCGAAACCCAGCTGGCCCGTGATCAACAAAAACTCACCGAGGGTTTATTGCAGCAGTCTTTAGCCCGCAGAGACCTAGCCCGTTTGCTTGATCTTCCCCAAAACACAACGCCCACTGCCGCTGATCCATCTACCCTGCTGGGGGTGTGGCAACCATCCTTGCAAGAGAGCATTGTGGCGGCCTATGCCTTCCGCGAGGAGCTCAGCAATTTGATCCTTGATGTTTCTATTGCCAACTCCAACGCCAATAGTGCTCTTGGCAATGTTCAACCATTTTTAAGTATTTTCAGCACATCAGGTTGGGATAAAACCTTTGGTCAATCAAACGTTTCCGGGCCAGCCAATATGGGAATAGTAGTTGAGCAGCTTTATCAAGATATTGGTTTAAATCTTAAATGGAATTTATTTGATGGCGGTAAATCAGCAGCCCAGGCCCGCCAACAGCGCCAGTTGGCAACTGAAAATACCTATAAATTTTCCACTCAAAGGGATGCAATTCGCTATGAAGTTGAGCAGGCCTATTTTTCTCTGCAGGCTCAAATCCGCAATTTAATCACCACATCAAGGCAAGTTCTATCCACCCGCGAATCCCTGCGCCTGGCCCGTTTGCGCTTCCAAGCTGGGGTTGGCACCCAACGCAATGTTGTTGATAGCCAGCGGGATGCCACCACCGCAGAGGTTGACTATTCCAACGCAATTGGTAGATACAACACCAACGTGGCCCAATTACAGCGGCGCACCGGCCTTGATCGGGTGCTGCGCTGCACCCCAGCCCAATTACCCACTAAGCCCACAAGGGATCCAATCACACAAGTACCTGTTATTCCAGTGCCCACCAATTCCCCTTGCCTAATTCAAGCGGCACCCAAATAGCCTCGAAAATCTTGCCCTCTTCCCGCTTGCTGTTTTTAGCCCTCAGGCTTGGTTTATTTCAGGCCTGTTTAGGTGCCCTGGCAGTGCTCACCCTGGGGATATTTAATCGTTTATTGATTGATGATTTCCAGGTGCCGGCTGTGTTAACGGCCCTTGCCTTGGGTTGCCAGCAATTGGTTGCTTTTACGCGGGTGTGGTTTGGCAAGCGCTCTGATCAGTGCCGGCTCGGTGGTTTACGCCGCACCCCGTTCATCCTTGGCGGTGCAGCAGCTTTTTGCCTTTTGTTTTGGCTTGCCGGCAGCACAGTGCTGTGGGTGGCGGCCGCAGCCCAGGCAGGCGATAGCGCCGCGGTGCTAACGCGCTCGCTTGTGCTGGCCTTGGTTTTTCTGCTCTATGGCACAGCTATCTCAGCCAGTTCCACCCCCTTTGCTGCCCTTTTGGTTGATGTCACCAATGAACGGGAACGGCCCGCCCTGGTGTCGGTGGTGTGGTCGATGCTCACGGTTGGCATTGTTGTGGGTGCAATTTTTGCCAGTCGCTTTTTAGGTAGTGCCTGCGCCAGCACCGATTTAAGCCTGGTGATCTCCGCAGTTCGCGAGCTCACGGTAGTAGCGCCAATTGTTATTTTTGGCTTGATTTTAGTTGCGGTAATCGGGGTTGAACCCTCGCTTACCAATGGCCCAAAACCAGCAACTGCCATCTCACGCAAGATCCAAGAGTTGGGTTTTAGTGATTCGATTAAATTGCTGCGGGCCGACCCACAAGTGGCCTATTTCTTTTGTGTGCTGTGTTTATTTACCTTCAGCTTATTTCTGCAGGAAGCCGTACTTGAGCCCTATGGCGGCGCCGTTTTCAACATGACCGTATGTGATACCACCAGGCTAAATGCCCTCTGGGGCATGGGTACTTTGGTGGGTATTGCCAGCACCGGGTTTCTCCTGGTGCCAAGGCTTGGCCCCCAACGCACCGCCCTTATCGGTGGGGTTGTTTCGGCTGTTTTTCTAGTGGCAATTGCAGCCTCTGGCCTGTTGCAATCGGTGCCACTTTTTAAATTTGCCCTTGTTCTATTTGGCTACGGAGCAGGCGTTGGCACAAATGCTTGCCTCACCTTGATGCTTGGCCTCACCTCCCCCCAATTGGCGGGCACCTTTATCGGCTTGTGGGGATTAGCCCAGGCCTATGCCCGTGGATTTGCAACAGTTGCTGGCGGTGGATTACTTAGTTTGTTTGGCGGTTTCTTTGGCAATCAAAACAGCTACGGCGCCTATGCCAGTGTGTTCCTGCTGCAGGCCTTTGGCTTGTTGCTGGCGGGCATCCTGCTTTTACGAGTTGACACCGCCTTATTCCAGCAAAGGGTGCAACGGGCCCTTGGCGATTTACTTGCCCTAGACCTTGATGCCTGAGCTGCACCCCTCGCCCCAAAACACTTTCCCTGTTGATCACCAGTGGCAAGCCCTATTTGAATTGGTTGATCTGGTGGCTGATCGCCAGCGGGAGGATTTCGGCCAGATCAGCAGTGCTCTTAAAGCCGATGGCAGCCTCGTTACCGCCTGTGATCAATGGAGTGACAGCACCTTGGCCGCTGGCCTTGCTCGTATTTATCCCGGCGATGGCCTTTTGAGTGAAGAAGGCAGCACTGTGGTGCCTGCGGAAGATTGTTACTGGGTGGTGGATCCCCTTGATGGCACTACAAATTTCTCCGTGGGTTTGCCGATTTGGGCAATTTCCATGGCCCGTTTTGCTGGCGGTCAGCCCGTGGCGGCAATTTTGGATGTGCCGCCCTTGCGTCAACGCTTTGTTGCCATCAAGGGCAAGGGGGTGTGGCGCGATGGGGTTTCCCTGGCTAGCCCCGGCGGACCACGCCACGGCTGTAGTTGCGCCAGCCTTTGCACCCGTTCAATCAAGGTTTTAGGCAGCCTTAAGCAACCATTTCCAGCTAAAACCCGCATGCTTGGTGTGGCAAGCCTCAATCTGCTTGGGGTTGGTTTAGGCACGATGCTCGCGGCCTTGGAAGCCACCCCCAAGGTGTGGGACATCGCTGCGGTGTGGCTGATGCTGCAGGAATTGCAGTGCCCCCTGCGCTCAATGGCAGCACCGCCTTTCCCTTTAACCAAGGGATCTGCAGAAGCTGATGCCAGTTATCCAACGCTGGCGGCCTGTAATCAAGAGCAATTGGAGCGATTCATGCCCTGGGCCAATCAGTTGGTTTGATTAATCAATCAATTTCCCAGTTAGGGATTTTCAATGCCAAGCTCTAGCCACACCGCCTGCAGCAAGCTGGTGAGGCCATATCCAGTGGCGGCTGAAATCAAGGCAACCTTTTGTTGTAGAGCTGTTTCCAGGTTTGTTTGGATTTCTTTTTGCTGTTCCGCATCTATTAATTCGCTTTTACTTAGCACTGTGATCCTGGGCCGCTCCGGTAACCCATGGCCATAGGCTTGTAATTCATTTAATAGTGTAATTGCATCAGCTTGGGGATCACTGGTTGAGCAATCAACTAAATGAATCAATAACTTTGTGCGTTCGATGTGCCGTAGGAAATCATGGCCCAGCCCAGCCCCCCTGGCCGCCCCTGCAATTAAGCCAGGGATATCGGCAAATACTGTGCCATCGCCACTGGGACGGCGCACCACGCCAAGGTTTGGCACCAGCGTAGTGAAGGGGTAATCGGCAATTTTTGGCCTGGCACTTGATAACACTGAAATAAGGGTACTTTTGCCGGCATTTGGCATGCCCACTAAACCCACTTCAGCTAAAAGTTTTAGTTCTAATTGCAATTCTCTTTGCTCGCCCTCTTTGCCCTCTGTGAACTTCTCCGGGGCCCGGTTGCGGTTGCTCAGGTAATGGGCATTGCCCAGCCCCCCCTTGCCACCCTTGGCGATTATCAGTTTTTCCCCCTCATCCACCAAATCGCCAAGCAACATGCCGCTTGGTAACTCACGCACTTCAGTGCCGCAGGGCACTTTGATCTCAAGGTCGTTTGCACTGGCTCCGGTGGATTTGTTCGGCCCTCCCCTGCGGCCATCATTTGCTTCAAACAAACGTTTGTATTTGAAATCAAGCAGGGTTTGCAGATTGCTATCCGCCACCATCACCACATCACCACCCCAGCCGCCATCACCGCCTGAGGGCCCCCCGGCTGGCACATATTTCTCCCGGCGAAAAGCAGCGATGCCATCGCCCCCCCGGCCGGCCTTAACGGCGATCTTGGCCTGGTCGATGAACTGCAAAATGCCTTAGCCAATCCCCCATTAAAGTTGAACATCTCGCCCTGCCCATTTGGCTGAGGTTGAATTTCAAAACCTGCGCAAGCAATATCCCCCCCGCCGTGGTGCTGCTGCGGTTGAGGTTTTACGTGGAATTGATTTACAGATTAAAGACGGTGAATTTTTAGTACTTGTGGGCCCCTCCGGTTGCGGCAAGAGCACCTTGTTGCGCCTGTTGGCCGGTTTGGAAACCCCAAGCGCAGGGGAGGTGTTGGTGGGCGGGCGCACCGTAACTAACCTGCCCCCTTCCCGCAGGGACGTGGCAATGGTGTTTCAGAGCTATGCCCTTTATCCCCACCTATCGGTGGCGCAAAACATTGCCTTTGGGCTAAGGCGCAGCGGTCACCGTGGTTGGCAGCAACAGCTGCGGGATTGGTTGGCCCGCAACACTGCATTTGTACATTCGCCCAGGGAGCAAGCCATCACAAAGCAGGTGCAGCACGTGGCGGAAATGCTCAACCTCGGCCCATTGCTGGATCGCTTACCAAAAGAATTATCTGGTGGTCAAAAGCAAAGGGTGGCGCTTGGTAGGGCGATTGCCCGGGAACCGGCTGTGTTTTTGATGGATGAACCGCTCAGCAATCTGGATGCAAAATTGCGGGGTGACACCCGGCGCCAAATCGTTGATTTGCAGCGGTCCCTTGGGGTTACCACCGTGTATGTAACCCATGATCAAGTGGAAGCGATGACCATGGGCCATCGCATTGCCGTTCTCAATGGCGGCTGTTTGCAACAGCTCGGCACCCCCATGGAGTTGTATCAAAAACCTGCAAATTTATTTGTGGCTCAATTCATTGGCTCACCGCCCATGAACCTGCTCAAGGTTGAAGTGGTTTCAGCAGAGCAGGTGCTCTTGGGGGGGCGCCGCATAACCCTGGAGCCAGCGGCGGCCGGATTGCTGCATAACCATTTAGGGAAACAGCTTACGGCTGGTTTACGCCCGGAAAAATTGCGGCTTGCCCCTGCCACAAACCGCAATCTGCCAGCGGAGGTGGAACAGATTGAAGCCCTAGGTAATGAAGTGCTGGTGGCGGCGGTGCTTCAGGAAAGTGGCGAAAAAGTGCAGTTCAGGGCCCTGCCGGCGGCGGCTTTGCAATTGGGGCAAGTGATTCACCTGGAGGTGGATGCCAGCGGCTGGAGCTTGTTTGATGCAGATGGGCTTGCCCTAGGGCAGGTTCTCTAGTTGCAGGGTTGAGTGGGCGATGCCGAGTTCAGCCAGGGCTTGCTTGGCCTGGTGGATTAATTCCATATCGTTAACGGCTTGGGGATTCCTGAGTAGATGGGCGGTGAGGGCGGTTTGCGATGTGCTCATGCCCCAAACATGGATGTGATGCACGTTCACCACCCCAGGTAGGGATGCCAGGGTAGTTTCAACTGCTTCCATATTTATGCCTGGGGGCACCCCATCTAGGGCAACTACCACGGATTGACGCAGCAGTTTCCAACCGGTCCAGGCCACTGCCAAGCCAACCAAGATGCCGGTGAAGGGATCCAACCAATGGATGCCGGTGAATTGAACCAAAAGGGCACTCACAAGAACCGCTGCGCTAACGGCGGCATCGGTTAACAGATGGAATACTGCGGCTTTTTTATTTAAGTCGTGGCCGTGGTTATGGCCAAATAAGCGGGCGGAGCCAAGATTTACAAGGATGCCGATGAAGGCGGCCACCGCCACCGGGCCCGCTGTAACTTCCACCGGTTTTGCTAAGCGCTGGAGCCCCTCCACAATCACCACAGCGGAGGCCATCAAGATCAGTGCCGCATTGGCCATGGCGGCCAGCTGGGTACTGCGGCCAAAGCCATAGGTGAATTGTTTGCTGGCGGGCCTTGCACTTAATTGTTCGGCGCCCCAACCGAGCAACAAACCAGCCACATCGCCGAGGTTATGCAAGGCATCACCGATCAGGGCAAGGGAGCCAAAGCCGATGCCAATGGCTAACTGCAACCCTGAAAGGCCACTGTTTAGGAGCACGCTCCAGCGGAAAGCGGCGGGATTGCCATCCCGATGTTCGTGTTGGATTTCGTGGGGATGAGCCAATGGTGGGGTTAACGCAGCCAAACAACGCTGCATCCTGGTCCGCCTTCATCTTGGTTGGCATCACAAACTTTGTCCACGTAATTGAGCCCCTCCAGCCAGCTGCGTAGGCCACGCTTTAAGCGACCGGTGCCAACGCCATGCACCACCCAAAGGGTGCCGCGGCATCGGCGCAGGTGTTCTTCCACCACTGCTTCCGCCTCATGCACCCGCATGCCGCGCACATCAACGCTGTTGTTGCTGGTGCGCGGGCTGCTGCTGGCAGCGTTTGATTTAACAACTGTTGCTGGAGTTGCAGCTGGAGCTGGAGGTGGTGCCACTGGTTTTTCACCGTGCAAACCTTCGATGCCATCAAGGGGCACCGTGAGTCGCAACACACCGCAGCGCAATTGCAGGCTGTTGCCGCCATCGCCAATGGCCAGCACCTCAGCTGCTTTACCAAGGCTTAGTAAGCGCACTCGATCACCCACCTGGGGCAGCCAGCCCTTTACTGGTGGGGGGGCGATTTGGCCGCGGTGAGCCGCTTCTAAAACTTTCAACCTCTGGCCCGCTTGGCGGGCATCCTCTCCGCCGGCATCACCACGGCGCAGCCGTTTAATTAATTGCCGCACCTCTTTTTGGCCTTCGCGAATCGATCCCACCAGTTGGTCGCGGGCCAGGCCCTGTTGCTCGATTTTGATTTGTTGTTGTTGCTGCCAGCGTTGTTGCAGTTCCTCGTGCAACAGTTCTGCCCGCATCAAAAGGGCGGCTGCTTCTTCAGCGGCCTCCTGTTGCCTTTGCCTTTGCTCTTCAAGACCAAAGATAACGCTATTAACTGAGCTGGCACCTTGGTTTTCCAGCATGGTTTCAGCTGCCTGCAGCACCGGCTCAGGCAAGCCCAATCGCCTTGCTACCGCTAGGGCGTTGCTTCTCCCCGGAATACCCCAAAGCAACCTGTAGGTGGGCCTAAGGCTGGCTTCATTGAATTCAACCGAGGCATTTTCAAAGCGGGGGTCGTTGTATTTGAGCGCCTTTAATTCACCGAAATGAGTGGTGGCAACCGATAACTGCACCGTTGCCGCCAGCTGTTGCAGTAGGGCGGTGGCTAAGGCACTGCCTTCACTGGGATCGGTGCCAGCGCCCACCTCATCTAGCAGCACTAGGGCCGGAGCTAGGCCACCGTTAGCTGCCGATTGCAGATTGGTGATAGCAGTAAGGATTCTGGCAATGCGTTTCACATGGCCGCTGAAGGTGGAAAGGTTTTGCTGAAGCGATTGTTCATCGCCGATATCAGCTAATACCGCTGCACACCAGGGCAATTTTGCAGTGCCTTGGCAGGGTAAAAACAGCCCCGCCCTAGCCATCAGTGTTGCTAGGCCAAGGCTTTTAAGCGTTACGGTTTTTCCGCCGGTGTTGGGGCCTGTGATGGCAACCACCCGCAAATTGGGCTCGATCTGCAAACTCACCGGCACCACAGGCGCACCCCCCTCCTGCCGCTCCTGCCACACCAGTAGGGGATGACGTAATTCCAATAGCTGCCAATGCTGGCTGCCAAGTTCTGGTTTCACCGCCCCAAGCCAGGCGCTGTAGCGGGCTCTTGCAAGGGCGAGATCCAACCGGGCCAGGCAGTTTTGAAGGGCCGCGAGGCCATCGGCTTCAGCCCCCACCGCTTTGCTGAGGTTTAGCAACACGCGCCGCTCCTCCTGCCGTTCTTGCCCTTCCAGCTCGGCGATGCGATTGCCAAGGGCCACCACCGCTTGGGGTTCAATAAATAGGGTGCTGCCGGAGGCAGAGCTGTCGTGCACCTGGCCCTGGATTTGACCAACGGCGCTGGCCTTCACGGCGAGCACTGGTCTGTTGTGGCGTTGGGAAACCACGTTGTCTTGCAATTGAGCTGCCCAGCGGCGGATTAATTCCTGGAGGCGCCGCTGCCGCTCGAGCCGTTGGGCTGCCAATTGACGCCGCAGGGCTTCTAGGGCTGAACTGGCGCGGTCCGCCACGCGACCGCCCTCCTCTAGGGCAAAACGCAACTGTTGTTCCAATTCCGGCAGGGTGCGCAAGCCCACCAGCAATGCGGTGCTAACTGGCCTGAGCAGGGGATCATCGATTTGACGCCGCAGGCGCCTGGCGGCAGCAAGGGTGTTTGCTAACTGCAGTAGGGCTTCACCATCGCTGCAGCCGCCTTTGAGGCATAACTGCACGGTGTCAGTTGTGTCTGCAACGCCAACAAAACTGAGTCCACCCTCTAAAAGGCCGTCTAGGCCAAGTATTTCAGCGGTTTCCTCCAGGCGCCGCCGCGCCTCTTCAAGGTTGGGGGCAAGGGGGATGGCCTCGCATAATTTCTGCCCCAATACGCTGCCGGCGAATTGGGCCAATTGTTGGCCGAGCCTGCCCCACTCCAGTAATTGGAGTGCTTCTGCTTCGATATCAAGCGTGCTTGGCATCCCTTTCCAGGTTGCTGGGGATGCCACCGGGGGGCTCGTAGAGCATTTCGAGCCAGTTGCCTTCCGGGTCTTGGAGGTAGAAGCTGGCGGTGCCATCGCGATGGTCATGGATCGGCCCACAGCTATGGCCTGCCGATTGCAGTTCTGCGTGCAGGGAATTCAATTCGGGGCGATCTTCAAAATGAAAAGCAAAATGGGGCCCAGCTGCTTTGTAGCTGGGCCCTAGTAGGGCTAAGCCGTCGGCGCCTGCCATCAGGTAGGCCCAGTCGGGGGCATCCCACACCAAACGCATCCCTAATTGTTGGTAAAAGTGCTTAGCCCTAGCCATGTCAGCCACTCGAATGGCCACATGGCCCAGCCTTTCCACTCCCATGGCAATGATGCGATTACTCCCATTGTTGAGGCCAATGGTGCCTAGTGGTGATTCCAGGCAAACTGCAAGTTAAGTGGCCTGCTTTTTTGGTGTTTGATGCCCCTGGCTATCGCCCTGTGGCGCTTTCCCTCACTGGGATGGCAGCCCTAACTGCCGCTTGGGTGCTGCTCTGGCCTGTGCCCACGGAAGTTGTTGGCCGTGGGGTGTTAACCGTGCCAGGTGATGCCACCTTGCTGGATGCCAGGGCAGCCGGCCAGATCCTTGATTTATTCATGGAGCAAGGTCAATTGGTGCGAAGGGGGCAACCGCTGCTGAGGATCTATCTACCTGCCTTGGAGCAGGAATTGCAGCGTCAAAACCGTGATTTAGCAGAGCTGATTGCGATCAACGCAAACCTCAACCGCCGGGATAGCAGCCGCTTAAGGGCAGCCCAAAACCTTAAAAACACCGCCCTGGTGAAGTTGCAAAGCGATGCTGCCAATTTGCGCCAGTTGAAAACTACTTACGACCAAAAACTTGCCGATTATCGCTACCTAGCTGCCCGGGAGGTGGTTGCACCATTAGCTGCTCCTGTAGTGAGCACAGAGGATCGCTCCACCCAATTAGCAGTAAATATTGCTGATTTGCGCATTCAGGAGCGGGCTGCCCAGGATCAATATCAAAAGATCAAACTTGAGATCGATAGTGAACAGCAGCAGCGCGATTACCGCATCAACGATTTGCGCCGCACGATTCGAGTAACCCAGCAACGGCTTGCTTTTGAAGGCACCCTAAAAGCAAATAGGGATGGCAGGGTTTTGGATGTGCAGGTGGTGCGCGGTCAAACGGTGAAGGCCGGCCAAAGGCTCGGCACGCTCCAGGGCCTACGGCCCCTGCCCCTGCGGGCGGTGGCTTATTTCTCCCCCGCCGATGCCAGGCGTTTGCGGCGGGGCTTGCCTTTGGAATTAGTGCCTGATTGGCAGCAGCGGGGCCGCTTTGGCGGCGTAGAAGCGGAGGTTGAAAGGGTGAATTTGCTGCCTGCCACTGAGGAAGACGTGAATACAACCCTTGGTAATCCCCAGTTGGCCCGGGAATTGGTGAAGGATGGCCCCGTAATGCGGGCTGAATTGTTGTTGAGTCGCAACCCTGCCACAAAAGATGGCTACCGCTGGACCCTTTCCGCCGGCAGCAGGGTGTTTCCGCTTAGGGAAGGGCTTACCCTCACGGCCCATAGTTATGTGGAATGGCGGCCGCCGATTAGTTATTTAGTGCCGGTGTTGCGCAATCTCACCGGTAGCTATCGCACCCTGCGGCAATTGCGTTGGGATCGTTCAAATCTGCGTCAAAATCCAGAGGAACTCTGATGAATTGGTTCCACACACCATTGCGGCGGGAATTGCCTTGGTTGGCGTTAGCTGCTGTGCTTTTGGTGGTGCTGCTCCATGCCAACGCACCGGAGTTGTGGTTTTGGTTTGTATTGCTGGTTTTGTTATTAATTTGGCGTGGGATTAATTGTTGGTGGCAAGCGAATCAAGTTGATTCAGGGGAGGGCTAAGTTCCCGCAGCAAGCGGGCATAGCTGAGGTTTGCCTGGGTAATTGCTTCTGCTTTTGCTTCCATGGCCACAGTTAATTGCCGCAGGCTGTCGCTCACATCGCTGTAATCGGCAAGGCCCACCCCATAGCGGGCCCTGGCATCCCGCAGGGCTTCCCTGGCGGCGCGGTAGCCATACCGAGCAGCCACTACTTGCGCTAAAGAAGCTTCGTAGTAAAAAAATGCGCTTTCCAATTCTTGGCGAATGCGATTGCGTTCCCTTGCGCTGGCAAGGCTCAACCGTTCAGCTGCGGCGCGGCTGGCGGCCACCTGGCCGCTGGTTACACCACCATCAAAAAGCCGCCAATTGAATCGCAAGCCTGCGGCCCAATCTGCCTGTTGGTTTTGCACTACTGGGATGTGGGTGGCAGCGCAACAACCCTGAAGTTTTACGCCAAAGTTGCTGATGTTGTTTTGGCCGTAGCCCCCTTCCGCAAATAGACCCAGGTTTGGCAGCAGCTGGGCAGCTTGACTATCGGCTTGGCGCAAAAGGGCATCCCGCGCCGCTTTTAGGGCTAGCAACTGGGGATTTTGATAGAAGCCCTGCACCAGGGTGTTTTCGAGGCTGAGGGGCCAGGGGGGTTGCAGATTGATGGGCCCGGCGGCGCTGATGGTGGTGTTGAAGGCAACGTTGAGCAGGTTGGAAAGTTCCCGCTGGCTGCTGCGGCGATCAGCCATTGCTTGCAACAGGCGTCGTTTGCCCTCCTGGCTACGGGCTTCGATGCGGTATTGATCAAGCCGGGGCACTAGGCCTGCCTGCTTAAGGGCCTTTACCTGGCTTTGGATCACCAGGTCGTTTGCGAGCACCGCTTCGCGAATTCGCACCAACTGTTGAGCTAGTTGCAATCTGTAAAAGCTGCTGCTCACCGCTAATTGGGTGGCCCGCAGTTGATCGCCATAGCGAGCAATCGCTTCTTGGCGTTGGGCTTGCCTTGCCGCCAGGGTGGGACCACGGCTGAGATCTAAAAGGTTGTAATCAAGCCGTAGGCCAGCCGAAATATCAGCAAAACCAGTGGTGAGTGCATTCCAGCCATCGCTTGTAACTCGAAAGCTGGCACTGGGGGCATAGGTTTTGATGCTGCTGCCATTTGCTTGGCTAACGCTGCTGTATTCGGGATAAAGCGAAAAGTTGTTTTGAGGAGCGAAATTATATTGGCTTTGTTGGCTGTAACCACCTCGGGCCCGAAAGCCGATGGTTGGTGCAAATAAACCCTTGGCACTTTGCACATACCCTTGGCTTTCGTTTATTTGGGCTTGGCGTTCCTTTAGGGCTAAATCATTTATCAAAGCCAGTTCTTGTGCTTGGGCCAGGGTGAGGTGCAATTCCTGGCGAATCGTTAGTGCATCGGCTTGATTTGGAATGGCTGAATTGGCTGGCGCTAATAAACTGCCAGACGGGGCATCAGTTAAGGAGGCAAGGCTGGTTTCTTTGCTGTTTGGTATTTCGCCAAGGGCCCTATCTAGCTGGCCTAATTCCAGCTCTAGCTGCCCTAGTTGACGCAATAGGGCAGCAGAAGCTTCAGGAGCTTTTGCTTGTATTTGCGCTAATGGCCCCACCATTGCCAAGCCAAGGCTTGCCGCCACCAGGATGGCTGCGGTCACTTTTGATCCTCAGCTGAGCGCAGGTTGTGTAAACCCAAGCTGGTGCGAGCTAAGCAGCCGATGCTGAAGCAAATCAGGCCGCTGCCCAGCAGCCCCCAATGCACTTTGCTGCGCTGGTCAGCCAATTTCACAACCGCCAGCAACACCACAAGGGCCGCTACCCAGGGGAGGCTCACAAGTAAACGCAGCACCTGGCGGTTCATGGCATCAACGTTGCTGGGGGGCGGCTTTGCTGAGCTTGGCTAACCCCCAAGACACCTTGCAAACACAACCAATGCTGAAGCAGATGGCGCCATTACCGATCAAGCCCCAGCCATGGCTGTGCTCACTGAACTGGTCGATAAAAAGCAGGCGCATGGCGATCAGTGCGCAGGTGGCGGCAGCCCCCCAGGGGGCATAAACCCAACCAACAAAAAAGATCAGCCTTGGCGGAGCCATGTTGCTGCGTCGCAGGCGTGATAAGTGAGGATTAAGTCAGCACCGGCCCGCTTGAAACAAAGCAAAGTTTCGAGCACCACGGCTTTCTCATCGATCCAACCGCGTTCGGCGGCGGCTTTAACCATGGCGTATTCCCCACTTACGTTGTAGGCAGCGATTGGTAGTTCGGTTTCTGCCCGCAACCTATGAACGATGTCTAGGTAGGCCAAGCCTGGCTTAACCATCAAAATATCGGCACCCTCCTGTTCATCCAGCAGTGCTTCGGTAAGGGCTTCCCGGCCATTGGCGGGATCCATTTGGTAGGTGGATTTATTAGTTGGGATCGGCTTGGCTGTGGTGCTCCGCGGGGCTGAATCCAGGGCTTCGCGGAAGGGGCCGTAGTAGGCGGAGGCGTATTTAGCGGTGTAACTAATGATGCCCACATGTTCAAAACCCTCAGCATCTAGGGCTTCACGAATCGCCCCCACCCGGCCATCCATCATGTCGCTGGGGCCAATTAGATCGGCACCGGCCATGGCTTGGGTAACCGCCTGGCGGCAGAGAATTTCAACGGTTTCATCGTTCAGCACAATTCCCTCTTGGCTAACAATGCCGTCGTGGCCATCGCAGGAATAGGGATCGAGGGCAACATCGGTCATCACCGTCATGGCGGGATGCACTTCCTTTATGCGTTTGATTGCCCTGGGGATAAGGCCGCCAGCATTGAAGGATTCACTGCCAGCTTCAGTTTTAAGGCCATCGGCCACCTTGGGAAATAACACCACACAGCGGATGCCTAATTCCCAAGCTCTACCCACCTCATGGATTAAGCCATCCAAACTCCAGCGCTGGCAGCCGGGCATGGCGCCGATCGCTTCATTGGTTGCCCCTTCGTGCACAAAAAGGGGATAGATGAAATCAGCGGGGCTTAGCTGGGTTTCCCGCACCATTGCCCGCAGGGCAGGGGTGCGCCGGAGCCGGCGGGGACGGTAGGAAAGTTCCATGGCATAAAACCTGGCTAGGGGAATCCTAGAGAGAGGCGGAAACGGCAATTAAACCACTGCCAGCAATAACACTGATTTGGTAGATAAGATCTATTCGATTTATTTTTAACATAACAGTTTGCTGCTGTTCTGCCGGAGCAGTTTCGTACAAATTGCTGCCCCAAACAAATAGGGCGAAAAGAACTATGGAAGCAATATATCCAAACAGATAGAGCTGATCGATGAAGGTTATATAGCTGAGTTTTGGCAGATCTGAGCTTGTGCCAAGTTGCAAAAACACCAGGGTTAAAAGGGCGGTGGAAGGAATCGCTAATCGCAATTCCGTGAATTTACCCTCAAGGTTGGGCGCTAAAATTAACATTGCCATCACAGCAAGCCAGGGCATTATATATTGGTAAAAAGAAGGCCAAAATTCCGTTGCGTAGTTAACGGTGTAATCAACTCGGCTAAATTCACCTCCCTTTTCGCCATTGCTTTTACCAAAGTTAGTGTTATAAGCATAAATTGATTTAGTTAAAGATGAACCCTGCAGCTCAAAGCCATTAAGGCCTGCATATTGGCCTAAAACCCCTCTGGTGCCAAGTTTTGGATAGAGGCTGATTGCTTGATCGGCCATTGAAAATATGGTGGACCTGGTTTCAACCGTGATCGGTAATTCAAGGGTTTCAAAGGGAAAGCGCTTGAGATTCTGAGCGTCGTCGTAAAATTTCGCTGAAAAACGCACCAGTTGCAACCTATTTCCATCAGCCTGAAGTTCTGGTTCATTGCTATCTAATTGAATATTGGAATCCCAGGTTTCCACTTGATTCACTAATTCAACAATTTCTAGAATAGGTATTTTGTTTTTGGTAATTATTTCCTGCACCGCTTCCGGCCACTTCAGCCAAAACCAACCCTCAGCGTTAAATGTTTTATCTTTCAGGGATAAATTGTAAACATTTTCAATATGGATGCCAATTTCGATATCTCGCTTGGGATCTAATGGTCTAACAGCTAAATCGGATTCTGTTTGCCTAGGGGTTGCGGCAAAGCTGTGGTGTTGAAGCCCCAAGCCAAGGCTAAAACTGAAGAATAAGCCAATAAAAAATAAAATAAAAACTTTTTTAATGCCCATTTTAATCCGCTTCCCAGGCTATTTATAATTCAATAATATCACAAAACACCATTTGCCACCAGTTGATCCCTTGGATTTAACTTCAGGCTTTGGCGCAGCTGGCGCAACTGTTCATAGATTCGCTTCTCTTCCGGGTTTAGTTCTGATGGGATTTGAACTTGAATAGTGAGCAGTAAGTCGCCCCTACCTTGGCGCAGGGGCCAGCCTTTTCCTTTTAAGCGCAGGCTGCGGCCACTATTGATGCCAGCCGGCACTGTTATCAGCGCCTCCCCATCGGGGGTGGGCACAATTAATTCACCACCAAGAATCGCTTCTTCTGGGCTTAGGGGAAGATCAGCGCGCATTAAATCCCCCTCAAGTTCCCACACTGGATGGTTGTCTAATTGGATATTGAGGTAGAGATCGCCCCTGCGGCCACTGCTGGGTTGCAGGTTGCCTTTTCCTTTTAGCCGTAGCCTGCTGCCAGTGCGTACTCCTGCTGGTATGCGCACCTGAACTTTCTCTTGATTCACCTGCAAGCTGCGTTCGCAGCCGCGAAATGCTTCCGCAAAACTAACTTTTAGGTTTGCGGAAGCATCGAGGTTTGGGCTAGGGGTTGAGCCAGCCCCAGGAAATCCACCCATGCCAAAACCGGCTGGGCCTCCAAACCTGCCCAGGAGGTCGTTGATGAAATCATCAAAATTGCCGTAACGGCCGAAATCCACATCAAAACCAGCTCCTGGCGCCGCACCGGCCTGGTTCCAATATTGGCCAAACTGTTCGTAGCGTTGGCGTTTTTCCGGATCTGAAAGCACTTCATAGGCTTCACTTATTTCTTTAAAGCGAGCTTCTGCGCTGGCATCTCCAGGGTTCACATCCGGGTGGTATTGCCGCGCAAGGCGTCTAAAGGCCTTTTTTACGGCATCAGCATCAGCCCCCCGCTCCAGTTCAAGCACCTTGAAATAGTCGCGGTAACCACCCCCTGCCATCACCAACCTGCAAAATCCATTTGCCCCAGTGTCTCAGCTTTTGGCTAAGCAAGGGAGGCGGAAGCCCGAACGCAGGCCTATTCGCCTAATCTGCAGGCAGTTGCCCTAAGAGGATGGCTCGTTTTGGCTGGGCTTTACCCCTGCTTGCTTACTTGTGGGTAGCGCCCCTTGAAATGCCCGCTAGGGCAGGCAATTTAGGCGATGCAGTTAGCCCGTCCACGGCGGAGCAGTTGAAATTTGCAAAGGCCCTAAAGCAGGCGGGGGCAATTTTTTATGGTGCCTGGTGGTGCACCCACTGCTTCCATCAAAAAAATCTTTTTGGCACAGAAGCAGGCCGGGAATTGCCCTATGTGGAATGCGATAAAGACGACGCCGGCCGCGAACGCTGCAAAAAAGCAGGAATAAAAGCCTTCCCCACCTGGACTCTGGGTGAAAAACGCAAGGAGGGCGTGATGAACCTAAAGGAACTGCGCAGCTGGGCAGAGCTTTAACATTCAGCTGGGTGTGATTATTTAACTAATCTAGATTTACTCATTTAAACGCCACCCTGTTATATTTTTGCAAATTGCCCATCTCTGCATGCAAGCCCAATGGAATGGCAAGGTTATTGCCAGCAGCAACAACATTGTGAAGGTTGATGGTAATGCCTATTTCCCATTGGAAGACCTCGACCAGGCTTATTTTGAGCCTTCCAGTCACACAACTGAATGTGGCTGGAAGGGAACTGCCAGCTATTACAACATTAATGTTGATGGCAAGGTAAATGAAAATGCTGCTTGGTTTTATGCAAATCCAAAAGAAGCAGCAAAGCAGATCAAGGGAAGAGTTGCTTTTTGGAAAGGGGTTGTTGTTAATTGATTTGCAACAGTAATAAATTAAATGTTGTACTAATTCAGTTAATAAATTCTTTTAAAGGCATTAAGTAAACTTTAAAGGGCCCTTCCAGGCCCAATGAGTTATTTGGTTGATAAGGCTAACTTCACCCCATCTCCCCTAAGGGTCAGGCGGCCACGGGGGCGGCTTGACGGGAGAAACGAACGATGTTGTTCGCTGTTACGGTTTTGCTCTCACCGAGCAGGCTTCAGTCATCCGCCTGATGCCCCGTCGAAACCATTGCAGCCCCTTGCAATAGGGGGAAATGGAGCTGAGCGGAATCGAACCGCTGTCCGAAGCACTGGTGTGGATCACCTAGTTCGATCGAAACCGAACCCCATCATTGTGGCAGCAGCTATGGCAGTAGTGGAAGGAGCTGAATACAGCTGCATAGCAGTGGTGCCCCCCGGCCTTGAGCTAGCAGCTGCGGCTGAACTCACGGCCTTGGACTGCACTGCCGTAAAAACGCTCCATCGTGCCGTGCGTTTTCGCACTAACCAAACCGGTTTCTATCGCGTTCATCTCCAAGCCCGCTTGCCTTTTCGTTTTTTAAGGGAGCTGTCCCATTTCCCCTGTCGAAACCGTGAGCAGCTGCATAGTGGCGTGCAAGCTGCTGCCGATTGGCACCACTGGTTGCCCCCCAGCCGCAGCTTTCGCGTGGAGGCAACTGGCAGTATGCCGGGTTTAAGCCACAGCCACTACAGCGCCTTAGCTGTAAAAAATGCCCTGGTTGATTGGCAGCGTGAGCATTGGGGTGAACGCTCCAGCATCGAGCTGGATAACCCGGATTTGGTGTTGCACCTGCACCTAGGTGGAGCAGATGCAAGCCTTTATTTAGATGGCAGCGGCGAAAGTTTGCACCGTCGCGGCTATCGGCCCGCCATGGGCCTTGCTCCCCTTAAGGAAAACCTGGCCGCTGGTTTGATTGCCCTCACCGGTTGGGATGGTTCGCTGCCCCTTGTGGATCCCCTATGCGGTTCGGGCACCCTTTTGATTGAGGCAGCTGCCATGGCCCTAGGCCGGGCCCCTGGCCTTGAGTTAGCCCAAGCCGGCCGGTTTGCCCTGCAACGCTGGCCTGATTTTGAAGCCTTGCTATGGCGTGATGAGCTGGCAGTTGCCACGGCCCTAGGGCGCAGCAAGCTGATTGATGGCAGCCCCATGGCGCCAATTTTCGGTTTCGACAACAACACCGCAGTGGTGGAGCAAGCAAAGCAAAATGCCGCTGCAGCTGGTGTTTCCCCATGGCTGCAATTTGAACTGGCTGATTTTCGTGATTTTCAACCACCCCAGCAAGCGGGGCTAATTGTGTGCAATCCCCCCTATGGCGTGCGTTTAGGTAATGAAGAAAACCTTGAGCAGCTCTTTTTTGATCTCGGCCAGATGCTGAAGCAACGCTGCTCTGGTTGGCAGTTGTGGTTATTGAGTGGTGATCCCGCCAGCACTGCAGCGATGCGGCTAAAGGCCCGCCGCCGGATTCCCATTAGTAATGGCGGCATCGATTGCCGCTGGCTCAACTACGAAATCCGTTAACGGCCCAGCAAGGTGCGGGTGGTGCGGCTGATGCCAGCAGTTGTTTGCGGTAGGTAAGGCCCCTTAAGCAATTGCCCGCCAAGGCGCAGCAACAGGCCAGCCAGCACCAAGTCAACGGCACCAACAATTAAAAAAGCTGCCAGCCAGCTCCACTGCCACTCCTGCACCAGCCACAGCAGCGCAGCGCCATGGGCCACCAACAAAGCACCGCTGAGTAACACAAGCGCAGTGCCGATCAATAAAGCGCCAACAATTAAACGTCTTTTTTCGCGATCCGCTTCCTGCAGTGCAATGCGCACATGCAGATCCATCACCGATGTAACCAATGAAGCCAGCCTGGAGCTGGTGCTGCGGGGAGCTGAATCAGCCATGGCGATTAGCGCCTACGGCCGCTTAGAAGCAGGCCGGCCAAAAGTCCCACCCCAGCGGCTAAACCCAATGCCAGTAGGGGGCGCTCCCTAACCGGTTGCTCGATTTTGGGTCGTAGGTTTGCATTCAAATCATCGAGTAATTGCTCCAGTTGTTCCTCGAGCGGTTGCAGGCTGTCGCCTAAACGGCGGCCTTGATCGCTCGCAACTTCAAGGAATCCCAGCAGTTGCTCTTGAATAACAGTAGCGGTGCGGCCGGTTTGATCAGAGATCAACAGCACCACCTCATCAAAACTGCCACGGGTATTAGTAAGGGTGTCTTGGGTGATCTGGGGCCATTGCTTTTGGATTACAGGCAATAATTCAGCAAAGCGCTCCCTGAAAAGTTCGCCAACTTGGCCAACGGAACTGGTTGGATTTGAACTGTCCATAGCCATGGGCAACCAATTTGTTTACAGGCTACCCCTTGTGCAGCTGGCAAATTGAGCTACGGTCGCTGCAACCTTGCTTCGGGGCTTAGCCGCCGCTTTCCTGTTGGTTTATATCAATCAGGTAAGCCTCACCCATTTTAAGTCTTTTGGTGGTTCGGTAACCATTCCCCTAAACACTGGATTCACAGTGGTAACGGGCCCCAATGGTTCAGGTAAAAGCAATATTTTAGATGGAATTCTTTTTTGTTTGGGTTTAGCCAATAGCCGCGGCATGCGAGCCGAAAGGCTGCCGGATTTAATCAATAACGGTGTGATGCGCGAAGGCAAAGCGGCTGAGGCTGCGGTGTCTGTGCGTTTTGATCTGGCCGGTTGGCAACCCGATGAAGCTGAGGCTGGCCTCGAGGCCCCAGCTGAGGGCCCTTGGATAAAACCTGGTCAACAGGAATGGACCGTTACCCGCCGCCTCAGGGTGGCCGCCGGTGGCACCTACAGCAGTAGCTACAGCGCCGATGGCATCAGCTGCAATTTGCAACAGCTGCAAACTCAATTGAGGCGCCTGCGGGTTGACCCCGATGGCAGCAATGTGGTGATGCAGGGGGATGTAACCCGGATAGTTTCAATGAGCGCTAAGGATCGCCGCGGCATCATCGATGAATTGGCCGGGGTAGCCCTATTTGATAGCCGCATAGACCAAGCCCGCGCCAAATTGGCCGAGGTGCAGGAAAGGGAAGACCGTTGCCGCATCGTTGAAGGTGAACTGCAGGCATCCCGCACCCGCCTTGAGCGGGATTGCCAAAGGGCGCGTTTATATCAAGAACTAAGGCTCAAATTGCAGTTGGGGCGCCAGCAGGAACAGGTGCTGCAGGTGGAACATTCCCGCCAGCAGCTGCAGCAGTTGGCACAGCAACAGCAGCACCTAGAGCAGCGTCAAGGCCAAGAGCAGGAGGCTATTCAGCGGGGTGAAACGGAAATCCACAAGGCCGCAGCGGCCCTGGAACAATTGCAGCAGGAGGTGAAATCCCTTGGTGAAGACCAGCTTTTGGCAGTGCAAGGCCAGCTTGCTGAATTGGAGGCAACCGCAAGGGAAAGGCAAAGGCGGGTTGAACGGCATCAACAGGAATCAGCTCAAATTCAGCAACAACGCCATCAGCTATTGCAGGAGCGGGGCGCCCTGCTCGATCAACAGCGCCAGCTGGAAGCCAGCGATCAGCAGGAAATGCGTGAGCAAGCCCAACAGCAATGCCTCACCGCTGAAGCCGCCGTGGAGTTATCCCGCCGCCGCCTAGGGGAGGTGGCTGGTCGTTCAGGTAGTTGGCTTGAGGAGCAACAGCAGCTCAGCCGCCGCCGCCAGGAGCTGGTGGCCCAACTAACTCCCCTGCAGGCGGAGCAGTTGCAACTCGATGAACGTTGCCGCCACGATCGGGAGCAGTTGCAGGAGTTGGAGCAACAACTTAGCCAAGACCAGGAAGGGGCAAGCGTTGCCCAGCAGCAATTGCAGCAATTGCAAAGCCAACTCCAACAGGTGTTGCAAGGGGGCAAAACAGAGCGCAGCTCCATCCAGGAGTTGGCGGAAGCCCTTTCCCTGCAGCAGCGCACCCGCCAACGGCTCGAGCAGGAACAACAGCAGCTGGAGCGTGAAATTGCCCGCCAAGACAGCCGCCGTGAAACCCTGCAAGAAAGCCGTGGCACCGGCGCCCTGCGGGTATTGCTAGAGGCTGGTTTGGAGGGCATCCATGGGCCCGTTGCCCAGTTGGCAGAGGTGGAAGAACGTTTTCGCCTTGCCCTTGAGGTGGCCGCCGGTGGCCGGCTCAGCCAGGTGGTGGTTGATAACGATCGCATCGCCGCTAGGGCGATTGAGCTGCTGAAGCAACGGCGAGCCGGGCGGCTTACTTTTCTACCACTCAATAAAATTCGCGCAGGCTCCAATTTTTCAGCCGCCTCTTCATCCACCCAGGCCAGTGGGTGCCTTGGCCTTGCCCTAGAGCTCTTGCATTTTGAGCCGGTTTATGGGGAGGTGTTTCGCTATGTATTTGGAGAAACCCTTGTTTATCAAGATCTGGAATCGGCCCGCCGTGAATTAGGCCGCAATCGCATCGTTACCCTCGATGGCGAATTATTGGAGCGCAGTGGTGCGATCACCGGTGGTAGCCAACAGCAGCGCAGCGGTTCCTTAAGTTTCGGCCGCGCCAATGAAGGTGATGAGGCCGAACCACTTAGGCGGCGCCTAATGGAATTGGGTGAAACCTTGGTGGCCTGTCGCCGCAAAGAACAGCAGCTAGCCACAAGCCTGGAAGCGCTTCAAACCTCCCTTGGCAACCAACGCTCCCAGCAGGCGGCCCTTGAGGCGGAATTAGCCGCAGCCCAAAGGGCCCATGGGCCGCAACTAAACCGTGAAGCGCAATCCCGCCAACGCTTTGAGCAGCTGCAAGCCAGCCTCGTTAGCGACAGTGAAAAACTCCAAAAACTAACCATTGCAATCGAGCCATTAGAGCGGGAAAGGCTTTCGATTGAGGTGGCTGAGGCCAGTGCCGGTGAACAGCAAGACGGAGCCAGATGGCGGGTATTGCAACAGGAACTAGAAGCTGCAGATGTTGCCTTAAGCCTTGCCAGAAACCATAAAGATGGCCTGGAAGCAAGCCAAAGGGAATCCATCCTGGTGTTGGCGCGTTTGCAAAGTCAACTGGAGGCATTGGTTAGCAATGAACAGCGGATCCAAGCGGCCGCCACCGCACTCACGGCAGAGGTTCAGGAATTACGCCAGCAGCAATTGGCAGATCAAAGCCGCCGCCAAGGCCTAGAAGCTGAGCAGCAAACATTGCAAACCCGTTTTGGCGAGCAGCGCCGCGCCCGTGATCAAGCGGAAGCCCATCTGGCTGGCCAGCGCCAACAACAGCAGCAGCACCAGTGGGAATTGGAACGGCTGGGTGAACAGCTGCAGGCACTGATGGAAGAGCAGCGCAACCTTGCTTTACGCCTGCAGCAACTTGAACTTGCCCTGCCTGAGCCCCTGCCGGAATTGCCAGAGGAGGTGCGGCAAGCCGGCTTGGAGCTATTGCAGGAGCAGTTGCGGGTTGTGCAGCAACGCATGGAAGCCCTGGAGCCCGTGAATATGTTGGCCCTGGAGGAGTTGGAGCAGCTGGAAACCCGTTTAGCCGAATTAGCGGAACGCTTGGCTGTGCTGGCCAGCGAGCGGTTGGAATTGCTGTTGAGGGTGGAAACCGTTGCCACCCTGCGCCAGGAGGCATTTATGGAGGCTTTTCGGGCCGTTGATGGCCATTTCCGCGAGATATTTGCTGGTCTTTCCGAGGGGGAGGGGCAGCTGCAATTGGAAAATGACCAGGACCCCCTCGAGGGGGGACTCACGCTTGTGGCCCATCCCAAGGGCAAAGCGGTGCGTCGCTTGGCATCCATGTCGGGGGGTGAGAAATCGCTCACGGCGCTTAGCTTTTTGTTTGCCCTGCAACGTTTCCGCCCATCGCCTTTCTATGCCCTTGATGAGGTTGACAGCTTCCTTGATGGCGTGAATGTGGAAAGACTTGCCAGTTTGATTTCTTCCCAGGCCGATGCTGCTCAATTTTTGGTAGTTAGCCACCGGCGCCCAATGATTGCGGCAAGCACCCGCACCATTGGTGTTACCCAAGCCCGCGGCGCCCACACCCAGGTGGTGGGTTTACCCTCTGCAGCCTGATGGCCAATCCTGCGCCACAATAACTCGATTATTAGTTGAGCCCTTGCAGGCGCCTCCCCCCCCCGATTCCAATCCCGCCCCCTCTGATCGCCTCTGGTTGCGTTCTGAGTTGATGGGCACCCAGGTGATCACCCGCGACACCGGCCGCCGCCTAGGCGTGGTTGGTGAAGTGATGGTGGACATAGACCGCAGGGAAGTGGTAGCCCTCGGCTTGCGTGATAACCCCCTCACCCGTTTCCTACCTGGCTTACCCCGCTGGATGCTCCTCGAGCAAATCCGTCAGGTTGGTGATGTGATCCTGGTGGATTCGGTTGATTCCCTTTCGGAAAAGTTCAATCCAGAGCGCTATAGCAGGGTTATTAATTCCCAGGTGATTTCAGAGGCTGGTGAACAGCTTGGCCGGGTATTGGGCTTTAGTTTTGATGTGGAAACTGGTGAATTAACCACTTTGGTTATGGGGGCGGTGGGGGTGCCTTTGCTGGGCGAAGGTATTCTTAGTACTTGGGAATTAACGGTGGAGGAAATAGTTAGTTCAGGGCCAGATCGCATCATTGTTTATGAGGGTGCAGAGGAAAAATTAAAGCAATTAAGTAGTGGCTTATTGGAAAAACTTGGGATTGGTGGAGGTAATTTAGAGCGCGAGGAACGCGAGCGCTATCGCTTAAATATGGTGCCGGTTGAAAATCAATTACCCGCAGCCCAGGCAACAGAACAGGAGCAGCGTCGCCTGCAGGCAAACCAAGCAGAGCGCTTTGCTCCAGCCGCAAGCCAAGATCGGCTTAGATCAAATTATGACGTTGACTATTCAGCTGCCAATGCTGAATTAAATTCAAGCCCCGACTACGACTACGTTGAACTTGAACAACGCACAACAGCAAGGCAGCAGCAGCGGCGCAGATATCTAGATGAAGACCAGGAGGAAAATAATTATCAGAAACAACCCAGATACAGGGATTCCGGCTACGGAAATTCCAGATACGACAACTTTGAGAGAAGCAGGGAACCCTTAGATGTTGAAGCCGAACCGTTGGATAACAGGGCTAACAAAGCCCCTAACCCAGTTGATGATGACCCCTGGGCCTGAGCGTCTTAATTATTCCGCTTCAAAATTTAAAGATGCGGAATTAACGCAGTAGCGCTCACCCGTTGGCGCAGGCCCATCGTTAAAAACATGGCCTAGATGGGCATCGCAGTTGGCGCAACGGATTTCAGTGCGCACCATTCCATGGCTTTCGTCTTGATGAATGCTGATCGCCGCTGGATTTACCCCCTGCCAAAAACTGGGCCAGCCGGTGCCGGAATCAAATTTTGCCTCGGATTTAAACAGTTCTGAATTACAACAAACGCAACGGTATGTTCCTTTGCCTTTGTGGTTCCAATAAACACCCGTAAAAGCCCTTTCAGTTCCGCCCTCCCGGGCAACCTGATATTGCTCTTGGCTGAGCTTTGCGCGCCATTCTTCAGGACTCAGCTTCATTGATTAGGAATAACTCGCTTGAAAATATAACGTTTGAATTTAAGTGGGAGGTTGTTTTTTTGCGGCCAATAATTCGTCCACCATCGCCGCTAGCTGGGCTACGGCCCCGGATTTTCCCCTCAAGTTGCGCAGTTCCTCAGCCATAGACTGCAATTTGTGGGGGTTGGCGAGCCATTGCTCAGCTTCTTTGGCAATTCCCTCAGGGGTGATCGTGCCAACCCTTTCAGGCACCACCAAATGGCCGGCGCTGATGTTGGGCCAGGCCAAAAAGCCCCGATGGCGCATCCGCCAGGTGGTAAGTGCAACACCAAGAAGCCATCGCAACAGGGGCAGCCTTGCCAATAGGCCAAGCCAACCATCCCAGGCCTGCATCACATGAAGATGTTGGGTGGGCACTAGCACCAGCATTGGCACACTTAAGGCCCCCAGTTCTGCCGTATTTGCCCCAACTGTTGTGAGTGCTAGGGAGCATTGGCTAAGGAAATGGTGGGCCGGTTGGGTTTCAATAAGCAAAATTTCGCAGCCATTCCAGCTTTTCAACCAGCGTTCACCGTCCCTTTCCAGCAGTTGAGGCGTGCTATTGCCATAAAAATGCTGGAGTGGATTGCTGGGGCTGCCGTAGTTGATTATTTCTGCCACCGATGTGGTGGGAGCCACTGGCAACAAAAAACGCACCTGGGGCCGCATCTGTTGCAACAGTTCGGCGCAGCGCAGCATGAAAGGCACCCCCACCTGCAATTTGGCCCGCTTTGAGCCCGGCATTAGCGCAACCCATTCCCCTGCAGCTAGTTGGCTTTCAGAGCTGGCGTAGTTAGTGAGATCTGCCATCAGATCACCCACCACAGTGCAGCGCTGTTGCCAGCGGGGCGCCAATTGATTAGCGGCAGCTTCCCCCATCGCCGCAATGCGGTCGTTCCATTGGGGCCAACGGGCCACCCATTCGGCGTAGGTGATGTGGCGATAGCCAAGCCGCGCTGATAACAGCACCGTCCAAAATTGATCGCCGCCAAGGAACACCACCACCCCTTGGGTTGGCCATGGCCCATAGCGTTTTGGCTGTAAAAGCAACCACCAAAATTCACGGGCGGCGATTACCCGCTCAAACAGCCCCATGGCATTGGCCACCCGATGCTCAGTGCCTGTTGCATTTGGGCATGGCACCAACACCAGCCGTAGGTTTTCGGCGGCACCAGGCGCCAGGGGCCTAAGCGAACGGAGCCGATGCAAGGCCTGGGCCAGGGGCCTCACCCATGTGGTGAGCTCCCCGGGGCCATTGCAAACCAAAACGATTGTTCCGGTTGGTTCTGATGCGGATGGCGAGACTTGAACTCGCAAGACCGAAGTCACACGCCCCTCAAACGTGCGTGTCTACCAATTCCACCACATCCGCGTGGCCTGCCAAAAAAGCAGAGATCGACTTTACCAGCTGCTCCAGCGGGTTCTACGGTTTGATTCGTAACTAATCCCGATAGCCACTGATACAGTCGCTGGCTACAGAGGGCCCCCATGGCCATTGGCAAGCTTCTGATAGCAAATCGGGGTGAAATCGCCCTGAGAATCATTCGTACCTGTCGGGAGATGGGTATCAGCACCGTGGCGGTGTACAGCACGGTTGACCGCACTGCCCTGCATGTGCAGCTAGCAGATGAGGCCGTATGCGTTGGGGATCCCCCCAGCAGCCGCAGTTATTTAAATATTCCCAACATCATTGCCGCCGCCACCTCCCGCGGCGCTGATGCCATTCACCCCGGTTACGGCTTTTTGGCGGAAAACGACCGTTTTGCCGAAATCTGCAATGCCCATGGCCTCACCTTTGTGGGTCCATCACCGGAATCGATCCGTGAAATGGGGGATAAATCAACGGCAAAGGCCACCATGCAACGGGTTGGGGTACCCACCATCCCCGGCAGTGAGGGCCTGCTTGATACCCCGGAGGAGGCGGCCCAACTGGCTGAAACCATGGGCTACCCGGTGATGATTAAGGCCACGGCAGGCGGCGGTGGCAGGGGCATGCGCCTCGTGCGCCACGGGGATGAATTGGAGTCTTTATTTAAGGCAGCTCAAGGGGAGGCAGAGGCTGCCTTTGGTAACCCTGGCCTTTATATGGAGAAATTTATTGATCGTCCCCGCCATGTGGAGGTGCAAATCCTTGCCGATCGTTTTGGCCAGGTGGTGCACCTGGGAGAAAGGGATTGCTCGATTCAAAGGCGCCATCAAAAATTGCTTGAGGAAGCCCCAGGGCCTGGTTTAGATCCAATCATTAGAGCCCGTATGGGTGATGCAGCCGTGGCTGCTGCCCGCTCGATTGGTTATGAGGGTGCTGGCACGGTTGAGTTTTTGCTGGATGCCACAGGGCAGTTTTATTTCATGGAAATGAACACCCGCATCCAGGTGGAGCACCCCGTTACGGAGGTGGTTACGGGCATTGATTTAATCGCTGAACAGCTGCGCATTGCCGCTGGTGAGCCCCTGCGGCTGCGCCAGGAAGACATCCAACTACGGGGCCATGCAATTGAATGCCGCATCAATGCTGAGGATCCCCGCCATAACTTCCGCCCTGCCCCTGGCACGATCACAGGCTGGTTACCCCCTGGCGGGCCAGGCGTTCGTTTCGATAGCCACGTGTATACGGGCTATGAAATTCCTCCTTTCTACGATTCCCTCATCGGCAAGCTGATTGTTTGGGGGGAAGACCGGCCCGCCGCCTTAAAACGGATGCGCCGTGCCCTCTCCGAATGCGCTGTGATTGGGGTGCCCACCACGATTGAATTCCACCTAGCCCTGCTGGATCGGCCGGAATTTCAAAGGGGTGAGGTGCACACCAAATTTGTTGAGATGGAGATGCTTAAGCCAGGTGCTGGGCTGAACGCAACAACTGGCTGATCAGGCCTTGCTGGCCCACCAACAGTTCACGCATCAAGCTCACTAAGCCCACCCAAATAACAGGTGTAACGTCTACCCCGCCGATCGGCTGGATCAGCTTTCTAGTGGGGGCAAGCAATGGCTCCGTTGGGATCAAAACCAATGCCACCAAGGGATTTGAGCTATCTAATTGCGGATACCAGCTCAGCACAATCCGCACAAGAAATAAAAGGGTCCAGGCCGCAAGTAGGAGGCCGATCAAGCTATTGCTGGCATTAAGCAAAGGCAGGGGTAAAGCTGTCACAAACTTCTACGGCTTTCAGCGCCGATCCTAAAGAACCCACAGGGCGCCGTAGGATTAAGCAATCACCGAAGGTGCCATGACCCCTTCCCTTTCCAATTTCCTCACCAGCCTTGGCGCTGGTGCCCTGATCGTTGTGGTGCCAATCACAATCGCTTTGATTTTGATCAGCCAAACCGATCAGCTCGATCGCAAACTTTGAGTTGCTCTAGCACTGCCCCTTAAACTGACTAAACAAGGGCACCCCCTATGGTTAATGCCAGCCTGAATTGGGCCAGCATCGTTGGCATTGTGCTTGCGGTTGGTGGCACGATGCTTTATTTCTTGCGTAGTTTTAAACCTGGGCTCGCCCGCGACTACGACGTATTTTTTGCCGCAGTTGGCCTTCTGTGCGGTGGAATTTTATTTTTTCAAGGCTGGCGATTAGATCCAATTCTTCAATTTGGTCAGTTTTTGTTAGCTGCCACCACGGTATTTTTTGCCTACGAATCGGTGCGCTTGCGCAGTGTTACCACCGAACAGGCAAGGCGCTCAGCTTTTTTTGATGAAGATGAACCGCTCCCCTCTCGGCCCCGCATGGGTCGTGGTGAATGGGGTGCTGAAGATCGCTTCGACGACCCCCAGCCCCTAAGGCGCAAAATTCGCTCCCGCGCCGATGATTTTGAGGAACCGGAAGAAGATTTAGATCGGGATTTCTATCGGCCGCGCCGGCCTGAACGCCCAGCAATTCCCGAACGGGCCCAAAGTCGTTTTGCAGCTAGCAGCGAAGCCCCCCCTGAATTCGGCGCCCGCCGCCGCGAACGGGATGGCCGCGAAACCAGATCAAGGCTGCAGAGCAGTGCAGCTGGCGATCTGCCTAGATCCAGCCGCCGCCCAGGCCCCGCTGCAACCAGGCCGGAAAGAGCCGCTGCACCCATCAGCGAAGCTGATTTCAGCCCCCTTCCACCAAGGTCTAAACCTGTGGAACGGGCCACTGGTGCCACAAATTCGCAAAATCCAAGCAATAACTCCAGGTTTGATAGCTGAGGGCATACCTAAACCCAATGGTTTGGCTGTTGCCCTTGCTTTTTTTGTTAACTGCATGTGGCCAGCGTTTTGATGCCCCAGGTATCGGTGATCAGCAGGAACCTGCCCTAAGTGGCAATGGCCGCCTTCTGGCAATGGTGGCTGAGCGCTCTGGCAGAAGGGTGGTGCGTTTAGTTGAGCGCAATAGCGGCCAAGAGCTGCCCTTAAAAGGTTTGCAGTGGGGCATGCCCCACCGCTCGCCATCGCTTAGCTGGAACGGTAGATATTTGGCCTTGATTTTGCAGAGGGGAGAACGGGGCGAAATAGTGGTGTTGGATCGTGCTTTAGGGCTGTTGCGGCCTTTGCCCTTGCCGGGGGATCGTTTGCCCCAGGCCTTGAGTATGTCGCCGGATGGCAAGCGGCTCGCTGTGCAATTACTGCATCGCGGCCAGCAGGATGTTGAGCTATTTCAGCTGCCAGCCCATGAGGCGGATTTAGCCCCAGGCACCCCTTTGCCATGACCAAGGCTTTGGGCGCGTGCTTGGTGTTGCTGCTTTTGGCTGGCTGCCAAGGCCAAGGGCTGCAGCCTGAGATGGGTTTAAATCCCCGCATTGCCCAACCCGGCGACGACAGTTCACCAAGTTTGGCCGCCACCGGCATGGCCTGGATTGCCCCTGCCCCCAATGGCCATCAACAGATTCGTTGGTTGGATTTTGCCTCTGGTTTAGGCGCCCCCCTGCCGGGGTTAAACCGGCCTGATGCTCAACCTATCAGTGTTGGGGTGGATCGCTTAGGCCAACGCTTTGCCTTGGTGCGCAGCTTGGAGGGGCGCACGGAGCTTTTAATTTACGAACGCAACCTTGCCCTATTGCGGCCGATCCCATTGCTGCCGGCTGGGGTGCCCGCCAAGGTGGCCCTTAGCGGCGATGGACGGGTGCTTGCGGTGCAGGTGAGCCGGGAGGGGCGCTGGCAGGTGGAGGTTATCAATCTGCCTTAGGTGTTAATTAATGCCAGCCCAATGTAAAAAAGTTTGGCCGCTTAAGGCTTCAATTAAAAGTATCGCTGTGAAGCCAAGCATGGCAAAACGGCCATTGATCCTTTCGGCATAGGGGCTCCAACCAAAATCAGGAGCATCGTTTGTGGTGGCGCTGGTGGCCGGGGGGGTGGATTGATCCATGGGGATTGCTTATTTGATGTTTAGCTGGGGTCGAAAACGTAGCTTGCGGCCGGTATGAGGCTCCAGCCCCCTTGGCCATCAAGTTGTAAAACAGTGTCGTGGAATGCACTCAAGGTGGGGCGATGGCCCACGCTGATGAACGCCATTTCCCTTTGGGCTAATAAACCATAAAGCCTTTTTTCAGTGGCCACATCCAGGGCACTGGTGGCTTCATCCAGCACTGCAAATTGAGGGGAATTAAGCAACAGCCGAGCGAAAGCGAGCCGCTGCTGTTCGCCAAGGGATAGCAACCTGGGCCAATCCTGCTGAATACCTAGATTGGGATAGCGCTTAACCATGCCAGCTAAATTCACCTCCTCAAGAACATTGCGCAGTTGGGCATCGCTAAAGCGTTCTTGATCTAGGGGATAACAAAGCTGTTCCCGCAGGCTACCAAGCAACATATATGGCTTTTGGGGGATGAACATTAGTTCCCCTAGGGGCGGGCGATGCACCTCGCCGCTTTCACTGGGCCAGAGCCCACTAACAAGGCGCATTAGGGAGGTTTTTCCGCAACCGCTTGGCCCCACCACTAAAACCCGCTGATTGATGGCAACTTCAAGGCTTATGTTTTTTATTAAGGCCATATTTGTGCCCGGTGGTGTAACCGTGGCATCTCGCAACACGATGGAGCCGCTGTGGTCGCCCCGCTCCTTGGCCTCTAGGGAAGGTGCCGGCAGTGATTCAATTGTTGATTGAAAACCCTCCAATCGGCTAATGCTTGCGGAAAAAGCTGTTAAATTTTCAATGTTATTAACAATAAAGCTAACTGAGCCAAACACTTGGCTAAATGCTATAAATGATTGACTGATTACTCCAAACTCTACACCTTTAGCAAAGTAAACTGGTGCGATTACAATCCAGGGTAGGAAGCGGGAAAAGTAATCGTAAGACCTTTGGATCATATTGATTAAGGCTTGCCATATGATTAGGCGATCAAAGTTCTTAATCGCACCCCCTAGGCGCCGCTCCACCTCTAGGCTTTCTTGGGTTTCGCCTTTGTAAAATGCGATCGATTCAGCATTGTCTCTTATGTGTACAAGACCATAGCGAAAATCAGCCTCTAATTTTAATTGCTGGAAATTCAATTTAACCAGTTTGCGGCCGATAAAGATTATTATTGCCGTGCCGCCAACCGCGTAAACGAGGAGGGCGAAAGTTAGGGTTTTACTGATTGTCCATAAAACAATTATAAAGCTAAAGAATGTTAGCAAAGCTTCTAATATACCAACAATAAACGATAGGCTTGTGCCGGTAAAGTTTTTTGTGTCTTCGGATATTCGTTGATCTGGGTTGTCTACTTCTGCATTGCTTTCATCGTTGGGATTTAGTTGATAATAGGCCCGATCACCCATGTAGCGATCAAGTAATCTTTTGGTGAGCCATTCACGCCATAGCAGCCCAAATTTAGGGATTATATAATTTTGTAAGGTGCGAATTGGCAGGGCTAAAAGTAGGCAAAAGCCGTAAATAGAAACAATCCGCCAAAATCCGGAGGCATCGTATGCAACTAGCGAATTATCGATATTTCTCGCAATAAAGCTGATGCCCACATTTATGCCATTTAACACAAGCAGCAACAGGGCAATTACCCCAAGCAGTAGCCAGGGCAGCCAGCGCCCTTGGCGCAATTTGTTCCTAAAGGCCACAAAGCAAGCGATGCTTGCG
The DNA here is from genome assembly GCF_024345595.1 of Synechococcus lacustris Maggiore-St4-Slac. NCBI lineage: Bacteria > Bacillati > Cyanobacteriota > Cyanophyceae > Synechococcales > Synechococcaceae > Synechococcus > Synechococcus lacustris. The sequence continues at coordinate 40,841 of NZ_JAGQBK010000012.1, forward strand.
GCAAAAATAAGCATCATTACCGCGCCAGCAGGCCCCCCCCAGATGCCTGCCACCCTCTCCGGTACTCCCGGTAGGAAGCGGCTTTGTAACTGGGGAATCAAGGCGCCACTGGCTGCCACCACTCCAGTGAGCAAAAGCAGGGTTAGCCCCACCACAATCCCCAACAGGGCAGCCACCAGCAATAGAAATTGCCAAGAATTGGATTCTTCGCCCGGTAGGAAGTAGGGCTGGGCTAGGCGCTGCAGTTTCCCCAGCTGAATGCGCAAAGACTGAATGGGGTTACTCAAAGGTTGCTGATAACTGTGCAGCCATTCTGATGGTTTAACCCGGAGGCCAACTGAGGGGACGGCCACCAATCACATGTAAATGCAAGTGGAACACCGTTTGGCCAGCCTCGGCTCCTGTGTTGATAACCGTGCGCCAAGCGGCTAAGCCCGCTTCTTTCGCCACCTGGGCTGCCACGAGCAGGAGGTGGCCCAGCAGGGCTTCCTGGCCCGCATCGGCCTCGTTTAAGCCTGCCAAATGCAGCCTTGGAATCACCAAAAGGTGAACTGGGGCTTGGGGTTGGAGATCTTTAAAAGCGATGCAGTATTCGTCTTCGTATACACGAGGAGCATCTATTTCCCCCCGCAGGATCTTGCCAAAAACCGTTGGATTGCTATCCGCCATTGGGATCGAGTTGCGTATCAATTGTCAGCATCTCAGCTTGGCTAGCAGCACACCTTTACCAAAGGCCCGTAACACGCTTCAATATGTTGCCGGCCAGTTGTGCCTAGTAATGCTTCATCTCCAGTTTCTGGAAGAGCTGGCCCAGCGTCGCCGCGGGCCGATCCGCAAGCGGCTAGAACCCGATTGGCGTGATGCCGGCATTGATCTGCTCTATTCCGTTAACCGCCTTGCCGACATGCTTGATGCCGTTGATGGCCCCAGTGATAAGCAAGCTCGCTCTGAATTGATCGACTACACCGAGGCATCAATTCGCCGCCTGGAGCGCATTCGCTATCGCTTAAGCCAGCGTGGGGCCTGAAAAAGCTAAACCACACTAATTAATTTCAATAAATAAATGGATACAAATCAGCCCTGGGTGGAATCAATTTCCTAGTGGCTTAATTGATTTGCTGGCCTTTTGTTCCGGTGCTTGCCTGTTTGGTTTGGAGGCAAAGCCCATTCAGGTTGAGGTGGATCTAGCTCCGGGCCTGCCAGGTTTACAACTAGTTGGTTTAGGCGACACCAGCGGTAGGGAAGCCCGCGAACGGGTGCGTTCTGCCCTGCGCAACAGTGGCTTCCGCGTGCCCCAAACCCGCGTGGTGGTGAGTATTGCCCCAGCTGATCTGCGCAAGGAGGGGCCCGGTTTTGATCTGCCGATGGCCCTGGCGCTTTTGATGGCAACAGGGCAGCAAAAACCTGAGCCATTGCAGGGGGTTTGGGCTACTGGGGAGTTGGGTTTGGATGGCAGTTTGCGGCCAGTGCGAGGCGTGTTGGCCATGGCCCAGGCGGCGCGCAAAGCCGGGGCTAAAGCCTTGATCGTGCCCAATGAAAACGCTCTGGAGGCCTCCTTGGTGCAAGGCCTAGAGGTGTTGCCCGCTAAGGGGTTAACCCAAGTGGTAGCTGCTTTGGCCGGCAGCCAAGCCTGGGGCACTGCTGAGTTACCAACGCTTCCATCGCCGTCGCCCTTGGCATCAGCCCCTGATCTGGCAAGCGTTAGGGGGCAATTACATGGCCGCCGCGCCTTGGAAATTGCCGCCAGTGGCGGCCATCATTTGCTTTTTATTGGTCCGCCCGGTTGCGGAAAAACACTGCTGGCCCGCTGCTTGCCAGGTTTGCTGCCCCCCCTTGGCCATGAACAGGCCCTAGAGCTCACTCAAATCCATTCGGTGGCTGGTTTGTTGCCTGCTGGGGCAGGCTTGCTGCGCCAACCACCATTCCGGTCACCCCATCACGGCTGCAGCGGGGTTGCTTTGGTGGGTGGTGGCGCTTATCCAAGGCCAGGGGAGCTTTCCTTAGCCCATAGGGGAGTGCTTTTCCTAGATGAGCTGGCTGAATTTCGCCGTGATGTGCTCGACCATTTGCGCCAGCCATTGGAAACCGGCATGGTTCATCTGGCGCGGGCGCGATTTTCCCAGTCCTTTCCCTGCCAATTGCTTTTAGTTGCAGCCACAAATCCATGTCCCTGTGGCTGGTGGGGCGACCAAACCCGCACCTGCAGCTGCGGTGAACGCTTAAGGCGCCAGTATTGGTCGAGGTTGTCGGGGCCGCTGCTGGATCGCCTTGATCTACAGGTGTTGCTTGCCCCCCTGAGCCCTGCTGAGCTAACCGAAGTGGGCGAACAACCATTGCACCAGAGCAGTGCTCAAGTTGCTAAGCGGGTTTTGCAGGCAAGGGAGAGGATGAAGTTGCTGAATCCGATGGGCCTTAGCAACGCTGAAGCTCCCCTTGAAGCAATGAAAGGCCGCCTAAAACTGCAGGGGGCAGCCAAAAATCTTTGGCAGGCAACTTTGGAGCGTTTGTGTTTATCGGCCCGCAGTTCCTGCAAGGTTTTGCGGGTTGCCCGCACGATTGCAGATTTAGATGAAGCGCAAATGATTGAACCGGTGCACATCGCCGAGGCGCTCACCTATCGCCCCCTAGATCGACAGGCAGCTCAGTTGTAGCCAACTCCATAGGTTTCCACCCACACTTGCCCTTTGGGTCTGGTGTCGCAGGTCATGGAGCCATCGGGATAGCTGCGGCAGTTGTCGCTACCCAGCTGGCTTTGGGTATCCCAAGGATCTTGGTTGTAAATAATCGTTTGATTGAGAATATCCGCCTTTACGAAACCAGCCGAAGCCACGGCAAGGCTGGTAAGGGCAATGGCCAGGCAGAGTTTTAAGGCCATTGGCTCAACGACGCCTGCGCCGTTGTTGAGCTTTGCGTTTGTATTTTTCCACCGGTGTTTCATGGTGGCGCAAGCGTTTTAGGTCGGCAAAAATGCCCGCCTTAGACACCTGGCGCTTAAAGCGCCGCAGGGCCGATTCAATTCCTTCGTTTTCGCCAACGGTAACCTGCGTCATGAATGGATTGGGGTGCCCATAAACCAGCCCATAACCCTATCAAAAAGCCTGTTTTTGTTCAGGCATGGTTTCACGGTAAACATACACATGGCCCAGGGGGCGCCTGCCGAAGTGGCGCCGCATCAGCTTCCAGCCCGGTTCAAACTTGAGTTCCATAAAGCCACTGCCGCTGCCCCCTGCCCGGGCCAGTAGCAGAGCTAGCCCATCGGGGCTGTGGCCCATGAGCAGGGCTTCACCCGCCTGATGGCTAACGGTTAGGCGCATATCGGGGCCAAAGTCGCGCTTGCCCACCCGCACGGAATAGCCATTGCTGTCTATGTAGCGATTGCAGATTCCGGTGAAATCGAATGTGCCCAAAAGTGGGTTTACCACTGTGGGCTTGTTGCCTGAACGGGCAAAGCAAGGGCGGCGATCGCTCACCTGCTCATAGATGTTTAATTGCGAGTTGCTGCCGTCGCCGATGGGTGCCGCCACAAGAATGAAGCGTTCACTTTTCACCTCTTGCGCCTGGAAAAGGCTTGCAAAGGCTGGTGTGCAGTAGAGGCTGCTGAGGCCGGCAACCACTGCGGCCAAAAATTTTGCACTGCGGCTTTGGCTAAACACAAACAATTGGCAGAGGGGCTGATCGTATAAGTGGTTAGGGGTTGGCGAAAGGTGGGTTAGGCCGGAGAGTTAATACGAATAGCTACCAACAGCGCAACAGCACTGCCCGGCAAGCAGGCAGCAAGGATGGCGCTGGTAAGGCCCACCCCCAGGTCGGGCTCTCCATAGGCGAGTTCAAAAACACAGCCTGTTGCTGCAATGCCGCTGAGGCAGGCCAAGGCCAAGAACAATCCAGCAAGGGGTTTCATTGGCATGGTTCAAGCAAGCGGTTGTACGTGGGCACTGTTCAAGCCCAACCGCTGCAGTTCACTATTTAGTGAAATCTCATCGGTTACCCGATCCACAAACAGCACACCTTTGAGATGGTCTAGCTCATGGAGGATGCAGCGGGCTAACAAACCATCGGCCTTGCGTCTTTGGGGCCTGCCGAGTTCATCTCGATAGCTGATTTCCACTCGGCTGGGGCGCACCACCTGCAAATACACGCCTGGAATACTTAGGCAACCTTCTTCGTAGGTGTCTAGTTCCTCGCTGGTATTTGATATTTCTGGATTGATCAGCACCAATGGCGGGTTGGCGGCTTCCTCCGGCTCCAGATCGATCACCAACAACTGTTGCTGCACTCCCACCTGCGGGGCTGCAAGGCCAATGCCTTTTGCTGCATACATGCTGCGCAACATGTTGCGGGCAAGATCGCGAATGCTTTCATCCACGCGGCTGATGCGTTTGGCCGATTGCCTCAGTTCCGTGGCACCCAAGGTGTGGATCCGTGGCGAAGCTGGCTGCTCATCACCCTTTGGCACCATCACGGTGGAGTTTTGGCGTTCCGATAAACGCGCTAGTGAAGCGAAATCAAGGGCCAATGCCATCTGTTGCTCTTAACAGCATCCTAGGCAGCAGTGGCAGGTGCAAATGATGGCGAATATCAAGCTTCAAGCAGCAGAGGTTGTGGCAGCAAGCCTTGCCCTTAAGGAACCCTTGCTCAGTGGTAACCGCTTGTTCTGGTTAGAGCAAAGGCCAGCAGAGAGGGGACGCACCACCTTGATGCTGCAGTGCAATGGCCAAGCCCCCCAAGAGCTCACCCCAGCGCCCTTCAATCTGCGTACCCGCATCCACGAATTTGGCGGCGGTTGTTTTGCTGTTGCTGCTGATCAGGTGGCCTTTATCAATGGCGGCGACGGTGCCATTTGGCTAATTGAATTGGCAGCTAATTCGCCCCCGAAGCAACTCACGCCGGCAAGAACAGAGCCCAGCGGTGGCTTTGCTGGTGGCCTAATCGATGCCAAACGCCAACGCTGGATTGGGGTACTTGAAGAGGCGGAGCAGGACCATTTGGTGGCTGTGCCATTGGCTGGCGGACCTGCACAGCCATTGCGGGCGGCTGCCGATTTCTGTGGTTATGCGGTTCTTTCCCCTAGCGGCCAGCAATTGGCTTGGCTCGAGTGGAATTTGCCCTGGATGCCATGGGAGCGCACTGAGCTTTGGTGGTCTGCCCTTGGTGAAGCAGGCGAATTGCTGGAGCCCAGATGCCTTGCGGGGGGAGATCGGGAACCGCAATCGTTATTTCAGCCCCTTTGGGCATCTAACACTGAATTGCTGGTGGCCTCCGACCTAAATGGCTATTGGAATGTGCAGAGCTTTTCTGTTGATGCCAAAACTGGCAAAACCAAAGCCCCGATTTGTTTAGGACCAAGGCAGGCGGAATGTGGCATGCCCCAATGGGTTTACGGCATGCGCACGCTTGCCGTGGGAGCTGAAAATCTGCTGGCTTTGTTTTGTGATCAGGGCCAATGGCAGCTCTGCCGCCGCCCGCTGGATGCGAGCCAGGGGTTTGGTTGGCAAACCATTCCTTTGCCCTTTAACGATTTGGCGGTGCTATCGGCTTCCGGAGATCGGCTTGCTTGCCTCGCCAGCAGCGCGCTGCAAAAGGAGGGGTTACTGCAACTCCAAATTGCGAGTGGCAAATGGAGCCATTCCGCAGGGCCAGCAACTGAGCAGGCAATTGCGCCGCAATCAATTTGGTTTGAAGGCGGTGATGGTGAGCAGAGCCAGGCTTGGTTTTACCCAGCGATGGTTAGCGATGGGGGGCCAGCTCCACTTCTTGTGCGCAGTCACAGTGGTCCCACCGCCATGGCCAGGCCTGGTTTTAGTTTGGCTAACGCCTTCTGGAATAGCCGCGGCTGGGGGGTTGTAGACGTTAACTACGGCGGTTCCACCGGTTTTGGCCGCCAATATCGCCAAAGGCTGGATGGCAACTGGGGTGTTCTTGATTCTGCCGATTGCGCGGCAGCCGCAAAAGCTTTAATTGCCAGCGGTGCTGCTGATCCTGCCCGCATTGCCATTGAAGGCGGCAGTGCGGGCGGTTTCACCACCCTGGCGGCCCTGGTAAGGGAGCCGGTTTTTAAGGCCGGCGTTTGCAGGTATGCCGTGGCCGATGTGGAGGCATTACAAAATCAAACCCATCGTTTTGAATCGGGTTATATCGAGCGGCTGATTGGTCCCTGGCGCTGGCCTGGAGCGGCGGCACTAACCAAACCGGTGCTCTTTTTTCAAGGTTTGCAGGATCGTGTTGTTCCACCCCAGCAAACAGAGGCAATGGTGAATGCCTTACGTCAGCAAGGACAAACCGTTGAGGTGGTTTTCTTGGAGGCTGAGGGCCATGGTTTTCGCAGTGAGCTGATTAAGGGGCAGATCCTCGAGCACACAGAACGGTTTTTCGAGCGGATGTTGCCAGCTTCTTAAGGATTTAATGGCCAGGAAGCGCTTAGATTTAACTCAGAAATTTTTTAAACTGTGTTGCTTCGCACCTCCGCGGCTTTGCTGCTTGGCTCCCTAGCAATGCTGGCTGCGGGGCCAGCTTTCAGCCAAGCCGGTATTGATAATGCCCAGCAAAGGGCTGCAAATTTGGCTCGTAATACGGCGGTGAAGCTAAATGGTGGCCTTGTGAAATACAGGCCTGCGGCCTGCATGTTTGTTATTGGCGGCACCCCTTGCTTAGTTAAAAGCGATGGCAAGGGTTTCCTTTTTCGTTTCGAAGGTGGTGGCCCCGCCTGGCAGCAACTAAATCAACCCCCCACCACCCTCACTGAGGTGTTGGTAGATCCCAGTGGCAGGGAGGTTATTGGCACCCCAGTTAACAAAATTCTTACCCCTGCAGCAAAGCCATAAGAGCCTTAGCCCAGTTTTGATCGCAATTAAGCCTTTCTCGGCGGGTGAGGCTTAGGGCGATGTGCTTCTCCTGGTAAGCCGCTTCGTTGCTAAAAACAGTAAACAATGGTGCGGTTTGATCCGTTTCAAATAAATCCACAGTTCCGTTTGGTTTAAGAAAAAGCGGATCACCGTTTTTAATTGGGCGCCAATCGCCCTCTAACCGTTTGGGATGGAGGCAAGCCGTTGGAACCCCCGCCCGATCCCTTGGGAGATCAACACTGCCCAGATGGCGGTGCACCCAAAGGAATTTGGGTAATTTCAAGTTGCCAAGCTTGGCTTTGGCAAGCACCTCCAGCAGGCTGTTAACACCAAGGCGGGTTTGGGCGCAGATCTTTGGGCACAACACCCCTTGGGCTACCGGCCCCACCTCTAAAACCAAGCCGCAAGGCCAAGCTTTAACCATAAAACCGTCTTGTTTGGCATCGGAGCCATGCAGGTAAATAGGTAGGCCCAAAGCGCTTTGGCAGGCTGCCGCTAGGGCTAAATCCGCAGGCCTCTCCCCATAGATAACCAGGCAGGCACCCATGGCTGCCGTGGTGCTGTGCAGATCGATCAGCACTGGCGTGGGTGTGTTTCCTTCTGGCCCATATAAAGAGAGGATCTGCCTAGCTCTTTGCAATTCCCATTCCTGGTTTGTTGCGTTTTGGAGTAGGTCGCTGCGGAAACTACGGTTTAAATCGCGATCGATATATCTGCGGTTTTGTGCCAAGGCCGTGGGATTGCCCACCAAGGTGATCACCTCAAGGCCTTGTTTTTGCAGTTCCTCTGGATATTGCTGCCAGTGGTGATGCAACCAGGGGGCATTGGGTTCATTGCCATGGGTGCCAGCCACGAGCAAAACCCGTGCAGCTGAAGGGATCGGAGCCACGGGCATCAAAATCAGAGGAATTAAGCCACTTTGGCGAGGTCTTTAGTTGTTTTGCCCACTCCCAATTCGCGCAGTTCTTGGGCCAAGCCATTGAGCACCTGTTTCGCATCCCCAAAAATCATTGAGGTGTTGGGGCACTCAAACAAACTGTTGCGAATGCCGGCATAGCCAGCGCCAAGGCTGCGTTTAACAACAAACACCGTGGCAGCCTCCTCCACATGCAGCACCGGCATGCCGAATAGGGGGCTTGAAGCATCAGTGCGTGCTTGCGGATTCACTACATCGTTGGCCCCAAGCACGATCACCACATCGGTGCGGGGGAAATCAGGGTTGATGGCCTCCATTTCAATTAGCTGGTCGTAGGGCACATCGGCTTCAGCGAGCAGCACATTCATGTGGCCAGGCATTCTTCCCGCCACTGGATGGATTGCATAACTCACCTCAACGCCATGGCGCTCCAGCAGTTGGGCCACTTCTTTGAGGCTGTGCTGAGCTTGAGCTACGGCAAGGCCATAACCAGGCACAAAAACAACCCTTTGAGCTTGCTCAAGGGTCATGGCACATTCCTCAGGGCTGCAGGAGGTAACGCCGCTGTATTCGCCTTGGTCGGCACTGGTGGCGCTTGCACCACCAAGGGCACCGCCAAATAAAACACTTGTAAGCGAGCGATTCATGGCATTGCACATCACTTGGGTGAGGATCAAGCCAGCGGTGCCCACCATGGCTCCAGCCACGATCAAAAGCTCACTGCCCACAACAAAACCGGCTGCTGCTGCAGCCACCCCTGAGTAGGAGTTCAAAAGGGAAATAACCACGGGCATATCAGCACCACCGATCGGCAGGGTGAGGCCCACCCCCAGCAGTAGGGAGAGCAGGGCAAGCGGAAGCAGGGCAATTGAGTGGCCGCTGCAAACCCACCAACCCAAAGCGAGGGCGCTGGCGGCAGTTAGGCCATTAACCCAGTGCCTTGCTGGTTGCAACATCCATGCGGGGGTTTGCAGCCATTCCTGCAGCTTTGCCATTGCCACCAGGGAGCCACTAAACGTGATTCCCCCCACCAGCACGGAAACAACGATCGAAACCAGGGCTAACAACCCGGTTTGAGTTGGTAAGGCAGCAGCGGCTAAAGCCACCAGCAATGAGGCCATACCACCGCAGCCATTGAAAAGTGCCACCAGTTGCGGCATGGCTGTCATGGCAGCTTTTTGGGCAACCAAAACCCCAAGCAGGCTGCCGGCAACAGCACCGGCCAAAAGCCAGGGCCAACCCTGTAGGCCCTGCTGGAGTAATAATCCCAGCACGGCAATGGCAAGGGCTAGGGCCGCTAAGCGATTGGCAGCGCGGGCGGAACGCACCTTGCCCAGCCCCTTAATGCCAAGGGCTAGCAGCAAAACCGCCGCCAGATCAAGGGGAGCATGGGTTAGGGGCAACCAGCTCAGATCGTTGAAGGAGTTGATGTTGATCATTGGTCGTTGCGACGGCGGAACATGGCAAGCATTCGGTCGGTTACTAAAAATCCACCAACCACGTTGAACAAGGCAAAGGCGAGGCTCACGGCACCCATTGCTTGCAGCAAGGGGGTTGGCGCCTCTGCGATCAGAACTATTGAGGCCAGCAGGGTGATGCCGCTAATGGCATTTGCGCCGCTCATCAAGGGGGTATGCAGGGTGGGGGGCACCTTGCCGATCAGTTCAAGCCCCAAAAGGCTGCCCAGCAGCAGCACCCAGAGGGCTTCATTCAATGAAAGGGCGTTGTTCATGGTTTTACTCCTTCTTCTTGTTTCCAGTTGGGTACTAAATCGGTGCGTCGCAGCGCCCCCGCAAGGCTCACTAGGCATGGATCGAGCAGAGGATCCTCGGGATCGAGGTTTAGCTCCCCTGTTTTAGAGATAACCACTTCTAAAAGCGCTGCCACATTGCGGGCATAGAGGCTGCTGGCGTGGTGGGGAACCGTGGCCGGTAAGCGATCAGCACCTATTACTAAAACTCCTTTGTGGTTGATGTTTTCTCCCACTTGGCTCAATTCACAATTTCCACCTTGGGCCACGGCAAGGTCCACCACTACTGCGCCAGGGCGCAGTAGTTCGGTGATCTCCTTGGTTAGGAGAAGAGGTGCTGGCCTGCCAGGCACCTGGGCCGTGCAAATAACCATGTCTATATCTGTAAGTTGTTCGGCTAAACCCTGGCGTTGAGCTTCAAGAAAAGCTGCCGTTGCCTCTTTTGCATATCCGCCCTGCTCACCAGGCACCCCTTGCACTGGCGGTTCAATGAAACGAGCACCTAGGGATTCCACCTGCTCCCTAGCCGCGGGGCGCACATCACTCACCTTCACCACTGCGCCAAGCCGCCTGGCCGTAGCTACCGCCTGCAAACCGGCAACACCGGCACCGATTACCAAAACCTTGGCAGGTTGCACGGTGCCGGCTGCTGTCATCAGCATCGGCATATATCGATCCAAGGCCGCGGCCGCCAGCAACACCGCCTTGTAGCCGGCGATATTGGCTTGGGATGAAAGCACATCCATGCTTTGGGCCCTGCTAATGCGGGGCAGCAGTTCTAGGGAGATGGCAGACAGCTTTTGGCCTTGCAGGAGCTGCAGCAGATTTTCATTGCCGTGGGGAGCTAACTGACCCACCACTAAGGCTCCAGCTGAAAGCTTGGGTTGCTCCAATTGCAGGGGCCCAACGGTTAGTAGCAGGTTTGCTTCTGCCCAAACAGCGCTGTCTTGGGGGGAAGCCAATTCGGCCCCCGCGGCGCTGTATTGCTCATCAGAAAAACCTGAGGCAGTGCCAGCACCTTTTTCCACAACGCACAGCAGTTGGCGTTTGGCCAGGGCCCTAACTGTGTCTGGGCTTCCAGCCACCCTTGTTTCAGCTCCCATTTCCTTGGGAATTAACACCTTGAGCATTGGCAACAGCAACGGTTTCACTATTCACAACAACTGCTATGGGATTCGGCCACCCCGGGGCAGGTCATGTGTGGGCTTGCGCACAGCGGAATGCTTCGTTGCCCCCTTTTAATGCGCCAGGAAGGGAATCAGTGGATAACCTTGGCTTTGCTGAGGACCAACCAAATCATGAAGTCCATCGACGAGCACATCGCCAAGGACCAAGACAAAATTGCTGAAGCTCGCGCCAAGGGAGACGAAGCAATGGTGCGTCACTTGGAGGAAGAGCTGGAATCCCTAAAGGAATTCAAAGATCACCACCCAGAAGACGACCACGACCCCACATCCTTAGAGATGTATTGCGAGAACAATCCCGAAGCCGCTGAGTGCCGCATCTACGACGACTGAAGCGGTTTCTGCTTCAAACATCCTCGTTGTAGGAGGCCGGGGTGTCGGTTACACGGCAAACCACGGCCTCTCCGGGTTCCATTTCCACAACTTTTGCCACGGGGCGGCCCAGGCTCTTCAAAACCTCCACGTCTGCCATGGTTTGGCAACGGGCGATGAGGGTGCCCTCTTGGTCGAAGCAACAGAAGAATTTCACGAAAGCAAATCAAGAGAGCTCCCACCATTTATGGCGAGCAGATCGATCCTGGGCAACGCGGCCACTTGTTAAATCTGGTTCCCCGAACCGCCAATGGCCCCTTCTCAAGTGGCATGTGCCACTTTCCTGTTGACAGTGCCTTCCTGTGGGATATGATTCCTTGGTGCGCAGTTCTCGGAGCTCGGTTCGCCCGGCCCCGTGTTACTGTTCACAAGTCGCCGAAGGGCGACGCACCTGGACAACCGAAAAGCTTAAGGAACCGACGCTTTTGTCGCGTTTCTATCGCAAGTTTATTTTTGCTACTTGAAATAGAGCAAAAACTGGCCTGGGATTGAAACGGATATGCGACAAAGGTGTGAGGTCCCGTCAAAAAGAAACAAGCGAAAGCTACCTAAGGATCAATTTGCGGTTCTCACGACTGCGAGTTGAGGTAAAGCTGGGTAGTGGACGCACCGGAACTGAGTTCCACGGAGAGCTGTGGATTGCACTGAGGAGTGTAATCGACACATAGCACTTTTCTGAACCTTCCGAGAGGAAGAGAGCTTATGAACTGCAACTGAAACAGTGTTGCGGGTCGAGCTAAGCACTTTGAGAAAAAATCAAAGCTAATAAGTTCAATACTGTTTGGTAGTTATGATTTATTATAGCTATTAAGTATTTATTGTTCTTTCTGTTCTGATCTATTCAACAGGGGGTGTTTACAACGGAGAGTTTGATCCTGGCTCAGGATGAACGCTGGCGGCGTGCTTAACACATGCAAGTCGAACGAACCTTCGGGTTAGTGGCGGACGGGTGAGTAACGCGTGAGAATCTGCCCTCAGGAGGGGGATAACGGCTGGAAACGGCCGCTAATACCCCATATGCCGAGAGGTGAAATGAATTTCGCCTGAGGATGAGCTCGCGTCTGATTAGCTAGTTGGTGTGGTAAAGGCTCACCAAGGCTTCGATCAGTAGCTGGTCTGAGAGGATGATCAGCCACACTGGGACTGAGACACGGCCCAGACTCCTACGGGAGGCAGCAGTGGGGAATTTTCCGCAATGGGCGCAAGCCTGACGGAGCAACGCCGCGTGAGGGATGAAGGCCTCTGGGCTGTAAACCTCTTTTATCAAGGAAGAAGATCTGACGGTACTTGATGAATAAGCCACGGCTAATTCCGTGCCAGCAGCCGCGGTAATACGGGAGTGGCAAGCGTTATCCGGAATTATTGGGCGTAAAGCGTCCGCAGGCGGTTTTACAAGTCTGTCGTTAAAACGTGGAGCTCAACTCCATTTCGGCGATGGAAACTGTAAGACTAGAGTGTGGTAGGGGCAGAGGGAATTCCCGGTGTAGCGGTGAAATGCGTAGATATCGGGAAGAACACCAGTGGCGAAGGCGCTCTGCTGGGCCATAACTGACGCTCATGGACGAAAGCCAGGGGAGCGAAAGGGATTAGATACCCCTGTAGTCCTGGCCGTAAACGATGAACACTAGGTGTCGGGGGAATCGACCCCCTCGGTGTCGTAGCCAACGCGTTAAGTGTTCCGCCTGGGGAGTACGCACGCAAGTGTGAAACTCAAAGGAATTGACGGGGGCCCGCACAAGCGGTGGAGTATGTGGTTTAATTCGATGCAACGCGAAGAACCTTACCAGGGTTTGACATCCTGCGAATTCCTTGGAAACTTGGAAGTGCCTTCGGGAGCGCAGAGACAGGTGGTGCATGGCTGTCGTCAGCTCGTGTCGTGAGATGTTGGGTTAAGTCCCGCAACGAGCGCAACCCACGTCTTTAGTTGCCAGCATTAAGTTGGGCACTCTAGAGAGACCGCCGGTGATAAACCGGAGGAAGGTGTGGATGACGTCAAGTCATCATGCCCCTTACATCCTGGGCTACACACGTACTACAATGCTACGGACAAAGGGCAGCAAACTCGCGAGAGCTAGCAAATCCCATAAACCGTGGCTCAGTTCAGATCGTAGGCTGCAACTCGCCTACGTGAAGGAGGAATCGCTAGTAATCGCAGGTCAGCATACTGCGGTGAATACGTTCCCGGGCCTTGTACACACCGCCCGTCACACCATGGAAGTTGGCCACGCCCGAAGTCGTTACTCCAACCCTTGTGGAGGAGGATGCCGAAGGTGGGGCTGATGACTGGGGTGAAGTCGTAACAAGGTAGCCGTACCGGAAGGTGCGGCTGGATCACCTCCTAACAGGGATACAATAACTAATTGTGATGTCTGAGTAATTTATTCTCAGGCCATGATTCTGTCATCTCTAAGGTCGATCGGTGCCTCAATTTGAGAATTCAAGAAGAACTGAGAAATCAGTTTGGAGATGAATGTCTTAATTTCAGTTCCTAAACTTTGTCTAGGTCACCCCACAGCGGGTAAAGCCGAGAACACATTTAATTTCATTATTTGTGTTTGATCTGGCAAGCCGAAAGGCGAGCTAGGTTGCGGCGAGAGCTCCTGGGCCATTAGCTCAGGTGGTTAGAGCGCACCCCTGATAAGGGTGAGGTCCCTGGTTCAAGTCCAGGATGGCCCATTCGTGTTTGGGGGTTTAGCTCAGTTGGTAGAGCGCCTGCTTTGCAAGCAGGATGTCAGCGGTTCGAGTCCGCTAACCTCCATCCAATAATGATGCTCATCCCTCAATCTGTAACTGCAAGTTTTGCGGTAAGGAGTTTAGCTGTGTTTGTGATCTTGACTGTTGTTCGCTGAAGATTTCAGCTTCTTTTCATTCTTAATGAGTTAACCAGATAGCTGGTTAGTAAGTTTGGTTGAAAAGACGCTGGATTCAATCCTGCCCTGGAGACAGGGCTGTTTGAATGTCAGCAGAACCTTGACAACTGCATAGGTAAAGTCTGGAAATAAAGCATCTCATGGATGCTTGATTCTAGCTTGAGTTTCATCCAGCAATGGATAGGGCTTAAAGCTGGTATCAAGAAAATTCTATTGAGTTTTTAGAGCCGAGAGCTTCCAGTTTTCTTCTGAGCCCGCCGAGGGTTTGGGAGTTTGATCCTGGCATTCAAACCGCATTAGGTGCTCAAAGAGATTTGAGTATTAAGTGTAGGTGAATCTAGAGAGAATAGGCCTCAACAGCCTGAAGGACTGGGAGTTGAAATTGGTCAAGCTACAAAGGGCTCACGGTGGATACCTTGGCACACAGAGGCGATGAAGGACGTGGTTACCTGCGATAAGTCTCGGGGAGCTGGAAACACGCTTTGATCCGGGAATTTCCGAATGGGGCAACCCTTAGAACGGCCGCCTGAATCCATAGGGCGGCACGAGCCAACCCAGCGAACTGAAACATCTTAGTAGCTGGAGGAAAGGAAAGTAAAAACGACTCCCTGAGTAGCGGCGAGCGAACGGGGAAGAGCCTAAACCGATGCTTCCGAGCATCGGGGTTGTGGGACAGCAACGTGGACCAACAGAGTTAGAAGAAGCGTTTGAATGGCGCGCCACAGAGGGTGAAAGCCCCGTATTCGAAAACAAAGTTGGCCTAGCTGTATCCCGAGTAGCACGGAGCACGTGAAATTCCGTGTGAATCTGCGAGGACCACCTCGTAAGGCTAAGTACTCCTGTGTGACCGATAGCGAAACAGTACCGCGAGGGAAAGGTGAAAAGAACCCCGGGAGGGGAGTGAAATAGAACATGAAACCGTGAGCTTACAAGCAATGGGAGCCCGACTAATCGGGTGACCGTGTGCCTGTTGAAGAATGAGCCGGCGACTTATAGGCACTGGCAGGTTAAACCGGGAATGGTGGAGCCATAGCGAAAGCGAGTCTGAATAGGGCGATCGTCAGTGTTTATAGACCCGAACCCGGGTGATCTAACCATGGCCAGGATGAAGCTTGGGTGATACCAAGTGGAGGTCCGAACCGACTGATGTTGAAAAATCAGCGGATGAGCTGTGGTTAGGGGTGAAATGCCAATCGAACCCGGAGCTAGCTGGTTCTCCCCGAAATACGTTGAGGCGTAGCGTCTAGTGCTCCAGCAGGGGGGTAAAGCCACCGTTTCGGTGCGGGCTGCGAGAGCGGTACCAAATCGATACGAACTCTGAATACCCTGTGTGTAACTAGGCAGTCAGACTGTGGGGGATAAGCTCCATGGTCGAAAGGGAAACAGCCCAGACCGCCAGCTAAGGTCCCCAAATCAATGCTGAGTGATAAAGGAGGTGGGATTGCCCAGACAACCAGGAGGTTTGCCTAGAAGCAGCCATCCTCAAAGGAGTGCGTAATAGCTCACTGGTCGAGCGATCCTGCGCCGAAAATGAACGGGGCTAAGCATTGTACCGAAGCTGCGGATTAAACTTGTTTAATGGTAGGGGAGCGTTCCATGCGGGGTGAAGCGTTAGCGTAAGCGGGCGTGGACTACATGGAAGTGAGAATGTCGGCTTGAGTAGCGAAAACATGGGTGAGAATCCCATGCCCCGAAACCCTAAGGGTTCCTCCGGCAGGCTCGTCCGCGGAGGGTTAGTCAGGACCTAAGGCGAGGCCGAAAGGCGTAGTCGATGGACAACAGGTCAACATTCCTGTACCTGTGATGTTTTGGGAAGGGGGACGGAGAAGGCTAGCCAAGCCAGATGTTGGTTACTGGTCCAAGCGTTCGAGGCGTTGAGAACCGGCGAAAACGGTTTGAGCTGAGGCGTGAGTGCGAGCTGCTACGGCAGCGAAGTTGGTGACGTCATGCTTCCAAGAAAAGCCCTATACCCGTTAAGGCATCATGGCCTGTACCCGAAACCGACACAGGTGGGGTGGTAGAGAATACCGAGGGGCGCGAGGTAACTCTCTCTAAGGAACTCGGCAAAATGACCCCGTAACTTCGGGAGAAGGGGTGCCACCGCAAGGTGGTCGCAGTGAAGAGGCCCAGGCGACTGTTTACCAAAAACACAGGTCTCCGCTAAGTCGCAAGACGATGTATGGGGGCTGACGCCTGCCCAGTGCCGGAAGGTTAAGGAAGCTGGTCAGCGTAAGCGAAGCTGGCGACTGAAGCCCCGGTGAACGGCGGCCGTAACTATAACGGTCCTAAGGTAGCGAAATTCCTTGTCGGGTAAGTTCCGACCCGCACGAAAGGCGTAACGATCTGGGCGCTGTCTCGGAGAGA
>NZ_JAGQBK010000013.1:0-56357 GCF_024345595.1 Synechococcus lacustris Maggiore-St4-Slac
AAAACCATTTTTTTGGCCGTTCTGCCGGCGGTAATTTGTTCGCCTCAATGCATAGCTCCTTGATCACCAGCTGCTGATCTGCTCCAGGTTTAATGCGCACTAATGCCACAAGTTTCTCACCCCATTCTGGATCTGGAAGGCCAACTAATAACAGTGCTGCCACCCCGTTGCTGTGGCATAAAGCCGCTTCTACTTGCTCTGGAAATACCGTGGCACCACCACTATTAATCGCCCAATCGAGGCGGCCTGTTATCTCCAGGCCAGTGATAGTTAATTGGCCTGCATCTCCACTGCACCACCAACCATTGCTGTTGGTAAATTGCTGCAGTTTTGCACCATTAATCCAACCACTGCTCAATCTTTTACTGCGCACTTCGATTGCATTAGAGCTGGGATTGATTTTTAATTCCACATCCGATAAAGCCCTGCCGCAGTTGTTTATTCCGCTTAAAAAATCCCCTGGAGTTAATGCACTAACCATACCTGCAGTTTCAGTGGCCCCATAGCAAGGGGCAAGTTGTAATTTCAGGTTGCGAGCTTGAATTGCTGTTGCTTCATTAAGCCTTGCGCCCCCCAGCCAGATGAGGCGGAATTGTTGCAACCAGCAGCAGCCAGCAGGATCTGCCATTAAACGTATGAGCTGGGTGGGCACCATTGAAATAACTAAGTTGCGGGTTTTAAAACCTTTCTGATCGTTAAACAGCTCTAATAATGCACTTGGTGTTTTTAGTTGCTCCGTTGGGATATCAAGCACAGGCACCTTCCAAAGCGTTGCCCTCACTTCGGGCATTAAGCCGCCCATGTGATGTTTTGGAAGCGGATTAACTACAACTACCCGATCAAGTTCAATCCCGATACTTTCTAACCAAGCTCCACTGCTCAGAGCAGCAGCTTCTAAGTTGCTCCATGGTTGTAAACACCACCGCCTATGGCCGCCGCTGCCGCCGCTGCCAATTACCACCCCCTCAGTATCTGGTAATTGCTGGCAATTCTTAAGTATTTGCTCTGCTGCTTTGCGCTCTTGGCTAGATGTAATTAATTGCCAATTACCAGCCATTTATACCTCCTCTTTGAATTACACATAGCTTGTTGAACTTTAGGCTTCTCCCGCCGCCGCCCATACCTTTTCAGGATTAGCACTTGCCAATGAGCCTTCTGGCCCCCAACCAGGGGCAAGCCCTGGGGCGCAGGGGGTGGGTCCCTTTATTTGCAATGCCGCTAGGTGTGCCAAAAACCTATTGCTAATGCCAGTGCCAAAGGCAGTGCTGATCATTATTTTGGCGGCCCCACCTGTGAGCGCCTGCAGCAGTGGGCGAGGATCACCTTCTAGGGCTGGTTTATGCACTCGCCAGCCGCACCAGCCGGGGGGTATTCCGGCGGGATCGCGTAAGGATTCATCCAGGGCGATTGGTAACAGCCGGGCCAAGCGCAGCAGGCCTTGATGCTCGCCTGGAGGTAGCGGTTGCTCTAGCCATTCCAAACGTGGTTCATGGCCTAAATATTCCACCCAGCGATCGGCGCTGTTTTGATCCCAGCCAGCATTTGCATCCAGCCTGAAGCGGCCTGTTGTTGGCAGCAGCTCTAGCAATTCTTTCAACAGTTGCTTCTCTATTGCTTCTGCTTGCGTGGCCACTTTCCATTTCACTGTGATCGGCGTGGATGCTGCATTTAAAGCATTTTCTAAAGCTGGGATTGCTGCTGCCCCAGCAGGTAGCAACCAGGCGGAAGGGGGTGCCTCCAGCCAGCCTTCACAGAGCCCCTGCAGTTCGGCGAGCGCTAAACCCAAACCAAAAGCAAGCGCCCCAGGCAGCAAAGGCAACTGCAGCTCCAATTGCTCCAATTCGAGTTGAAGGCCTAAGCGCCCAATAGCTGCGGCGCAGTTGTGCCATTGAACAAGCGGCGGCAACACTTCGCCCCAGCCAATATCTCCAGCCTGGTTACTTAATTTCAGCAACCAACCGCGTTTTTCAATTGTTGTGCCATGGGCGTTTTTAAGGGGCTGGGCTAAGCGGTAGCGCAAGGGCCGCCACTCCAAAATTAAGGAATTTGAACTGCTCAACGGCCTAAAAATAAGGGCCCCAGGGCTAAGCCCAGCGCTAAACCCAAACCATTGAGCGCCTGAAAGCGCAGGGCAAGAAATTTGCTGCCCATGATTTTTGAGTGATCGCCATGGTTGCGCTTTAGCAGCCGAATTAATTGCAGGGCTGCCGGAAGGCCAATCACCCCGAGTAGGGCGCTTGGCGGCCAGCTACCTGTTAGTACCGGTAACCACTGCAGGCCAAAACAAGCGGCCACAAACCAGGGCACTAAAGCTGCTGCCTTAGCGCTGCCAAGCCGCACCACCGGTGAATATTTGCCGTTTTTGGCGTCTTCCTCCACCTGATGGAAATGGGAGCAAAACAACACCAGGCTTGTTGCTACTGCAGAACCCGCCCCCAGCTCAAGGGCCATCCCCCATGGAATTGTGTTGGCGGCAAAAAAATTTGTGGGCGCCAGGGCTAATAGGGCGGCGGCGCTAGCCAATGGACCAAAAGCCACCCAACAAAGCGGTTCGCCCAGGCCCCGATAGCTGAGCCGAAAAGGGGGCCCTTGATACAAATAACCAATCCCACAACAGGCAAACACCAGAGGGAGCACTGCCCCTGCACTGCTACTTGCCACCAAAGCCATTAGGCCCAAGCCCAGCAGCAGGCAACCATTGGCAGCTATGGCAATGCGATCCCTGCGGCCGGTGAGATTCACAAGCGAATGGGGTTTGCCTTTGCTATCAACACCGGTATCGGCATCGAACACATCGTTGCTCAGGTTTTCCCAGCCCAATAGCAGCACTGCAGCCAGAAGAAAAAAGCCAAGTTGCCCCCAGCGGGGCTGCAACTCTTGGCCCAGCAGGGCTCCTGCCGCCAATAGGGCAGGCATCACGGCAACGGAATACATGGGCCATTTGATCGCCGCCTTCCAGAGGGCGTAACGGCTTACAACGACCTTGGGCTCAGCCATGGGGCGCCAGGGCAATAGTTAGCTTTAGACCCATACATTTGAGCAGTACGGGGAACGGCAGCGTTGCTGAATTCCACTTTCATTGATCTGCTGGCCCAGGCCAGCAAGCAAGCAGTTGGCTTGGATGACGGTGGTGTGCTCAGTTTGGCCCTGCCCCTGGCACCGATAGATCCCCTGGCGGCCCTGGCGCAATTACCCGGCGGCGATCAATTCCGAATGCTCTGGGATGGGGCACCGGGTTTTTGCTTTGCCGCCTCAGGCATTGCCCAACACCTTGAGTTGAGTGGTTCAAGGCGATTTGAATTAGCCCAACGCTTTTGCCAGCTGAGCCTTTCCCGGCTTGGTGCTGATGCAATTAAGGGCCCAGCTATGGCTAGGCCAAGGGTGCTACTGGCCTTTTCCTTTTTTGATGCGCCCCTGCAAAGCAGCCCGCTGATGTTGCCTGGGGTGCGGGCAGTGCTGCCCCGTTGGCAATTGAGTCGCCAAGGCCATCGGGCTTGGTTGCGTTTGCAAAGGCCCCTTGGCGCTGAGATAACCCCCAGGTTTGTGGCGGAGGAGTTGTGGGAAATGGCCCAGCACCTGGAGAGGGCTAAATGGCCGCAGCCCCCTGCTGTTATTCCCCAGGTATTGAGTCGTTCGCCATGGCAGCAGGCCTACCGCGGTGCCATGGATCAGGCCCTCGCTTTGGTGGAGCGGGGTGAATTGCGCAAGTTGGTGTTGGCGGTGCGCCAACAGCTTCAGTTGGATAGCCCCTTAAATCCCCAAATGCTGTTGGCGGGTTTACGTAAATGCCAAGCGGGCAGTTGTCGTTTTTTATGGGGTGAGGCCGATGGCAGTGTTTTGGTGGGGGCCTCACCGGAGCGCCTGTTGGCGGTGCGCAATGGCCAGTTGCGCTGTGATGCCCTGGCTGGAACAGCAGCCCTTGGTGAACCAGCGCAGGCGCTGCTGCAATCCAGCAAAGATCGCCATGAACATGAATTGGTGGTGGGGGCAATCCGCTCGGTATTGCAACAACAGGGCTTAAAGCCGGTGTGTTTGCGCCAACCGCGTTTGGCCCGCCATGGCACCCTGCGGCATTTGCACACTCCAATCAGCGCTTCCCTTGCGGGGCAACAACTGCTAACGCTGGCGGAAGCATTGCATCCAACCCCTGCGGTGGCTGGTTTGCCACGAAGGGAAGCGATGGCATGGCTGCGCAGCCTGGAGCCTTTTGAGCGTGGTCCCTATGCCGCCCCGATCGGTTGGCTGGATAGTGCCGGTGATGGGGAATTGAGGGTGGCGATTCGTAGTGGTGTGCTGCGGGGTGAGCAATTGGAATTAACTGCAGGCGCTGGTTTAGTGCGGGGTTCAGAGCCGGAGCGGGAACTGCAAGAGGTAGCCCTCAAGCTGCAGGTGTTGCAGCAGCAGCTCAGCCTGGCTGGCGATCCTGTTTCAACAGCAGCTCTTGGGTGAGATCGCCAAGGGGGATGCCGCCAAGGCGTTCCACTTCCCGCACGCCCGTTGGGCTAGTGACGTTGATTTCACTTAGGTGGCCAGCGATCACATCGATACCCACAAAAAACAAACCAGCCTCCCGCAAGGCAGGGCCCAATTCAGCGCAAATTTCCTGTTCCCTTTCATTTAATTCGCAGGCCTCGGGTGCACCGCCAACGGCCAAATTGCTGCGAAAATCGCCTGTTTTTGGGATGCGGTTAACGGCGCCAAGCGGTTTGCCATCCACCAGGATGATGCGCTTATCACCGGCGCTTACCGCCGCTAAGAAGGCCTGAATCATCACCGGCAGCTGTTGCTGTTGGGTAACCAACTCCAGGAGGGCAGTAAGGCCAGGGGCGGCACCATTAGCTCTGATTACGCCGATGCCGGCCCTGCCGCCAAGGGGTTTGAGCACCACTTCCCCGTGGGTTGTGGCAAAGCTTGCCAGCAGCTCCACTTGGCTGCTCACCATGGTGGGAGCCATTAGGTGGGGAAAGCGCAAGGCCCCAAGTTTTTCGTTCCAAGCCCGCAGGCTGGCGGCGCGATTCAGCACTTGAACCCCCTCTAGTTCGGCTAGTTCAAGCAGGTGGGTTGCGTATAAATAGGCCTCATCAACGGGTGGATCTTTGCGCATCCACACCCGCGGGAAGTGGCGAAGAGGTTGCCATTCGGCGGGGCCCAGTTCAAACCATGGTTCGGTTTTGATCGGCCGCGCCTGCACCTGGGGAGCGTTGCTTGCAAAGGCAAGATCGGCGCTGCTGCAAACCCACACAGCTTCGCCAGCCCGCTCGGCGGCCTGCATCAGGGCAACGCTGCTGTCTTTTTCAGGCCTCAGGCGTTCAACTGGATCAACAACAAATAACTGACGGGCCACTGGCTTTAACTCCTATTCAAGTGAGCAGTGCATCTAGCTGGCCAGAGCGTTCTAGGGCGTGGAGGTCGTCACAACCGCCCACGTGTTTAGCGTTAATAAAAACTTGGGGAACGCTGCGGCGGCCACCACTTTTAGCTGCCATGGCCGTGCGGGCTGCTTCATCACCATCGATGGCATGTTCGGTGTAGGCCACCTTTTTGCGATCTAACAGCTGTTTTGCCCTGATGCAAAACGGGCAAGACCTCCAGGTGTAGATCTCAACGCTGGCTGCCATTGCATCGCATTTGCTGTTAAGTCCAAATCTATAAGGGCCACCATTGAGTACGGTCGATCTAGAAATTTTTCACCCAGGTGCTCGACCTAACTGATTTCAAGCGCGATTTATCTGAGCTCACCGATCGCCTGGGCCATGTCCAGGACTGCCTTTGACGTTGCTGGTTTAAAAGCGCGCCAGCGGGATTTGGAGCAGCTGGCTGCCCAGGCTGATTTTTGGAACGATCAGCAAAATGCCCGCAGGCAAATGCGGCAATTGGATGATGTGAAGGCCCAGTTGCAGCAATTGCAGCAATGGCGCAATTGCATCAACGATGCCGCTGCCACCCTGGAGCTCTACGACCTTGAGCCCGATGCAGCAATGCTCGAGGAGGCCAATGCTGGCTTGCAGAGCCTCAAGCAAGCCCTGGATCGTTGGGAGCTGGAGCGGCTGCTTAGCGGCACCTACGACCAGGAGGGGGCTGTGATTTCAATCAATGCCGGCGCCGGCGGCACCGACGCCCAAGATTGGGCCTTGATGTTGATGCGTATGTACACCCGCTGGGGTGAAGCCCATGGCATGAAGGTGAGTGTTGATGAAATTTCAGAGGGGGAAGAAGCGGGAATTAAAAGCTGCACAATTGAAATTGATGGTCGCTACGCCTACGGCTATCTGCGCAATGAAAAAGGTACCCATCGCCTAGTGCGCATATCGCCTTTTAATGCAAACGACAAACGCCAAACCAGTTTTGCTGGTGTGGAGGTGATGCCCAAGTTGGACCACGAGGTGGAATTAGATATTCCTGATAAGGATTTGGAGATCACCACCTCCCGATCCGGTGGGGCCGGCGGTCAAAACGTGAACAAGGTGGAAACAGCTGTGCGCATTTTGCATGTGCCCACCGGCCTGGCGGTGCGCTGCACCCAAGAGCGCTCCCAGCTGCAAAACAAAGAAAAAGCCATGGCTTTGCTCAAGGCAAAGTTGATGGTGATCGCCCAAGAGCAACGGGCAGCGCAGATTGCCGATATCCGCGGCGACATTGTTGAAGCGGCCTGGGGTAATCAGATTCGTAATTACGTATTTCATCCCTATCAAATGGTGAAAGATTTGCGCACGGCGGAGGAAACCACCGATGTGCAAGGGGTGATGAATGGCGATCTCGACCCCTTCATCCAGTCGCTTTTGCGCCAAGGTGTGGAAACAGTTGCTGAGGAAAACCCATGAGTGAATCCCCCCCCAGTTTTGTGAAGTTGGCAATGCGCAATATGGTGCGTAAGGGGCGGCAAAGCTTGTTTCACTTCGGCCTTACGGCAATTGGTTTAACTGGTTTATTGCTTTTGCTCGCCTGGTTTGCTCGTCCTGCAGTGCCGGGGTGATGGCAGTTCCAGAGCTGGATTTGGCCTATGGCGCCCCTGATTTGCCATTGGCCGATCCCCTAGGCGAAAACGCATGGCTGCTGCTGTTGGGCCAATGGCTTGGCCACCTGCAAGGGGAATTGCCGGGCCAACTCCAGGCCAGTGCTTACAGCATGGGCTTGCAGCTCTGCGCTGATCAGGAAATTGCTGCTTTGAATGGCAGTTGGCGCCATAAACCAGAGCCCACAGATGTGTTGGCGTTCCCAACGGGGGAGCAATTGCCGTTGCCTGGGGTGCCGCTGGAGCTCGGCGACATTGTTATTTCGCTTGAAACCGCCAGCCGCCAGGCCCTCAGCCACGGCCATGGCCTCAGCCATGAACTTTGTTTCCTGGCAAGCCATGGCCTATTGCATCTATTGGGTTGGGACCACCCCGATGAAGAGCAACTGGCGGCAATGCTGTTGCGTCAGGAGCAATTGATCGAACTGTTCCCAGCTCAAATCGGCGGTAACCTGGCCGGATAATGGCCCAACCTTTGACCTCAGAGTTAGAAGCCACAGACCCAAACCCCATCGATTTGTCGGCTAACCGCCGCCTGCGTCGATTAAGGGTTGGGGCTTGGCAGGTGGCCCGCGATCTGCCGGCTAGCTTTCGCTATGCCGCCCAGGGTTTGGGATATTCGCTGCTCACCCAGCGCAATTTCCGCATCCATGTGGTTACGGGTGTTTTCGTTTTTGGCCTAGCGCTGTGGCTCCAGCTTTCCCTAGATCGCCTTGCGGTGCTTGTGCTTACCGTAACTGCGGTTTTAGTGCTGGAGTTGCTTAATACCGCCATGGAGGCAGTGGTGGATTTAGCCGTTGGCCGCCGCTATCACCCCTTGGCCCGGATTGCAAAAGACTGCGCAGCGGCTGCTGTGTTGGTGGCAGCCATCGCTTCTTTATTAATTGCTGTGCTTTTACTGTTGCCACCACTAATAACCAGGATTGGCCTCTGATGTTGCTGGTGATCGACAACTACGACAGTTTCACCTTTAATTTGGTGCAATATTTAGGTGAATTAGCCGTTCAATATCCGATCGCAGCATCCGTGCGAGTGGAACGCAATGATTCCTTGGATTTAGCTCAAATTGAAGCTTTAAATCCAGCGGCGATTTTGATTTCACCTGGCCCCGGAACCCCAGCCCAATCGGGGATATGCCCCCAGGTGATCGAAAAGTTGGGGCCAAGAATTCCGCTTTTAGGCGTATGCCTGGGGCATCAGGCCATCGCCCAGGTATTTGGTGGCCGAGTGGTGCGGGCACCGCAATTGATGCATGGCAAAACCTCAGCAGTGCGCCACGGCGGCCAAGGCGTATTTGCCGGCTTGCCAAATCCCCTCACCGCTACGCGCTACCACTCCTTAATTGCCGAGCGCGAGAGCTTGCCTGCTTGTTTAGAGGTAACAGCATGGCTCGAGGCAGACGGCATGGTGATGGGCCTGCGCCACCGCAGCTATCCACTTCTGCAGGGGGTGCAATTTCACCCTGAAAGCGTGCTCACAGAAGCGGGCCATCAACTTTTGGCCAATTTCCTATCCAGCGCCTCTGCCTGAACCAATTGGTTGAACACTGCTAAGTTCCAACTCAAATTGTTTATCGCCATGTTTCGCCCAGTGCTCGGTGCTTTATTTGGTGCCGCCGCCCTTGGCCTGGCGTTACCGGCGGGTGGTGCAGGCGGTGGTGTAACTATCACCAGCTATGGCCACAGCGCCCTTTTAATTCAAGGCGGTGGCAGTTCAGTGCTGCTTAATCCCTATCAATCGGTGGGCTGTGCTGCGGGGCTAGCAATGCCGGCGGTATCAGCGAATGTCACTTTGGCTAGCAGCCTTTTGCGGGATGAGGGGGCAAAAGTTGGGGGTGGTCGTTTTCTAGCAACACCCGGTTCCTACAAAGTTGCTGGCATTCGCTTTGAGGGTTTTGCTGCTCCCCATGATCGGGTGGGTGGCCGTCGTTTTGGTAACGGTGTGATTTGGCGTTGGCGCCAGGGGGGCCTGGAATTCGCCCACCTTGGCGGTACGGCAGCAACGCTCAAACCAGAAGACAAAGTGCTGTTGGGTCGCCCTGATGTGTTGATTATTGGCATCGGCGGTGGAGCCAAGGTTTATACCGGTGCAGAAGCGGCGGCGGTAGTGCGTGAACTAAACCCCAGAAGGGTTATTCCAGTGCAATATCTGCGCAGCTCTAAAGCACCCCTGAATTGCGATCAAGGCGACAGCAAACCTTTCCTGGAAGCCTTGAAGGGCGTAGCCGTTAATAAGCCCGGTGGTGTGCTCACCCTCACACCACCCCTCGGCGATACAACCAAAATTGAGTTGATGCCCTGAAAATAGGCGCCCTTCGCAAATGGGGTGATGGCAAGGCTGTTCTGGGAGCAACGCCGGGCAGTTGGTTGTTGCCTTGCCCTACAACTGGGCCTGTTGGCAATATTTATGGGTTTAGGTGGTGGATCCTTGCAGCCCTTCAATGGCAGCAAAGGCACGCCAGAAAAGTTGCATTTGCTCCCGGGTGCCAATACTTACCCTTAGGGAGCCATCAATCAAGGCTTTCCCCGCCATGCTGCGGCAGAGAATACGCCGCTGCCTAAGGCCCCTATCCATGGCTTCAACTCCCACTTTTGGCCAGATCAGCAGATAGTTGCCACCGCCGGCATGGTGCCGAACCGCTGCTGCAGTTAGCTGCTGCACGAGCCAGGCCTTTGCCAAAAGCACTTCCGCCACATAGGCGTTTGTGTAGGCCTGATCGGCTAGGGCAGCAAAAGCGGCGGTAACGGCAAAGCTGTTGATGTCGTAAGGGCCAGTAACTCGGTTAACACGATCAATTACCGCGGCTGCAGCAATGGCAAATCCCATGCGCAACCCAGCGATACCAGCGGTTTTAGAGAGGGAACGCAACACCACCAAATTGGGGTAGTGCTCAAAGGGATTATTTCCCTGAGCTTTTTGCAACAGCAAAGGCACCACGCTGTTGCCGCTGAAGGCTTCATAGAGTTCATCCACCACCACAAGGCAGTTGGGCGCTTCAGCGGCTAGGGAAAGGATGGTTTCAGCTGATAAGCAAGTGCCGGTGGGATTATTGGGATTGCATAGAAAAAATAAGCGTGGATTCTTGCCTGCAAGAGCAGATTTAATTTGATTTAGTGGAAAACTAAAATCAGTTGCTTCATAGGGGATAGCTTCAATCTCCATACCCTGCATTTCAGCGCAGGGTTTGTAGTAGCCAAAGCTTGGATTTGTGGTGAGCATGCAGTCGCCCCTTTGGCCGTAGGCCTGGCAAAGGGCATGGAGGGCAGCATCAACACCATTAAATAAACCGATTTGGTTCACGGCCAGGCCGCCAAGGGAGTTGGCAAATGCTTCTTTTAAGCCGTTGTATTCCGGATAAATGGCGTAGTGATCGGCGGGGATTGCTCTGATCGCCTCCACCACTTTGGGGCTTGGCCCCAGGGTGTTTTCATTGAAATCAAGCCGCAATAGCCCGCGCCTTCCCTCGAGTGGTGCGCTGTAGCTCTGCAGGTTTTCCACCTCCGGACGGGCCGCTGGTGGCTCGGGCGCCTTGGCCAAAACGAACTTATCCTCACTTTTAACAAGCTAAGCCATTGAGGATATGAATCAGCACAACATATACGTAAATGATTGCAATAATAAAAGGCGTTTAGCCCTGGGCAAAAGTGGTAAAAGAATGTTGTTTGTTATTGGTTTGAATCCCAGCACCGCCACTAATGCAGAGGCAGACCCCACGATTAAGAGGGTTGAAAAGGTTGCAAATAATGCTGGGTTTGATGGATATTTGATGTTAAATCTTTGCTCAATACGCTCAACTCAGATTAATGATTTGCCCCATAGGTATCAAGCCAAAACATTCAACTCTAATCTGGATTTGATTGTAAGTTTTTTAATCTCTAGCCCATCTCCAGCGGTGTGGTTGGCCTGGGGGGAAGGAATTTTAGCAAGGCAATTTTTTGGATTAACATTGATTGAAATGCTGCAAAGGGTTGCTGGAAAACAAGTTGGTTGGTTGCATTTTGGACCCCTCACCAAAGCCGGCCATCCAAGGCATCCATCGCGTTTAAACTATCTATGGGAGTTTTCTGCTTTTGATATAAAAGGCTACATTCGCTCCAGGGTTTGGATGCCAAGTAGTTGTAGGCCTAGCTCTAGGGTATTGGCGCAGAGATTGCAAAGTGCAAGCCGAGAACTTCTGGCGGGCTCCTCTGCTTTTAACACTGGAACTTGATCATAAAAACGGTTAAAACTTTGGCTTAATTCAAAAAGATAATTGCATAAACGGTTTGGTAGTAGTTCGGTTTCAACGTCGCTTATGATCACATCCAATTGAAATAATTGTCTGGCTAACGCCCACTCTTGTGGCTCTGTGAAAATTAGTTTATCCGGCGTTGCGCCATCGAGGCTTCCCCCTTTGCGGGCGATCCCTTTGATTCGCACGGCAGCGTATAGTAGATAGGGAGCGGTATTTCCATTGAGGGCTAACATGCGTTCAAAACTAAATTGATAATTGGTGATTCTGTTTGTACTTAAGTCGGCATATTTAACAGCTGCAATGCCCACAGTTGTGGCTACATGTTGAATGAAATCTTCTGATTCATTGCGATCTTCTTCCTTTAATCGGTTGCGTAGGTTTGTGCCACAATGTTCAATAGCCTCCTCTAATAAATCTTTTAGGCGGATGGTGTCGCCAGATCTGGTTTTTAGTTTTTTGCCATCAACACCCTGCACCAAGCCAAACGGTACGTGTTCAACTGTTACCTCAGCAGGAATCCAGCCAGCCCTTTTTGCCACCTGAAAAACGGCGCTAAAGTGATTTGCTTGCCCCGCGTCTGTAACATAAATAACTCGTGTTGCTGCATCACCATCTGCCCCTAATCGATAACGAATTGCAGCTAGATCAGTGGTGGCGTAGTTAAAACCACCGTCGCTTTTTTGCACGATTAATGGCAGTGGTTTTCCCTCCTTACCCAGCATCCCCTCGAGAAATACACAGCGGGCGCCATCATCGGTTACGAGCAGGCCTTGCCTATTTAAATCATCTACAACATCCTGTAATTTAGGGTTGTAGAATGATTCACCGCGCTCTTGCAGGTTAATATCTAAAGTATCATATATTTTCTGGAACTCTTTGCGTGATTGCTCGCATAACAAACCCCATGCCTTTAGGGATACTGGATCTCCAGCTTGTAATTTAACAACCTCCTCCCTCGAGATTGTTTGAAATTCAGAATCGTTATCAAACCTTTGTTTTGCCTCCCGATAAAATGTAACTAGATCGCCTAAATCAATGGCATCAGCAGTGTTGAGGGCCTCTGGGGCAACCTGCTTAAGCTGGCTGATTAACATGCCGAATTGTGTACCCCAATCCCCCACATGATTCAACCGTAATACTCGATAGCCGCGAAATTCCAGCACCCGCGCTATGCAATCACCAATGATCGTGGAACGCAGGTGACCCACATGCATTTCCTTGGCGATATTGGGGCTTGAAAAATCAACAATAATTGTTGCCGAATTGTTTATATCGTTTATAATTTTTTCAACGCCAAGGCGAGGATCTTCCAGGCGGCCATGGAGCTCAGCTGCCAATACTTCAGCTTTAAGCGTGAGATTTAAAAAACCAGGTCCTGCTATTTGAACTGGTTCGCAGAGCTGCTTAAAAGTGTCATCAAGCTGTAGTTGAGCGGCGATGGCCTCGGCGATTAAGCGCGGTGGTTTGCCCAAACGCTTGGCTAGGCCCAGGGCGCCATTGGCTTGAAAATCACCAAATTCCTGTTTGCTGGCGGGGCCAAGGGCGGGATCAAGTTCTTCTCCATCGGCAGCAGCTTGGGGGAATGCCCGTGCAATTGCAGCCTTGAGTTGTTGCTGAAGGCTATGGGCAATTTGCAGCATTGGCACTAAAACGCATGCTTATGTCTAGCCAGGGGCTGCGGGTGATGGCAGCACTGGTGGAGATCAGATCAATGCCGGTGTTGGCATAGCCCTTCAAATGGTTTGGGTTTACTCCGCTTGCCTCAAGCCATATGGGCACTCCCCTGGCTGCAGCCAGGGCCCTTAGTTGCGGCACCAATTGCTGCAGCTCATCAAGCTTGAATTCATCCAATAAAACTGCATCGGCGCCAGCTTGCACAGCAGCGTTTGCTTCCGCGGCTGTTTCAGCTTCCACAATCACCCTGGCGGGCCATGGAGCTGAGTTTCTAACGGCCGCCACCGCTTGGTTTATGCCGCCACCCCAAGCGAGATGATTTTCCTTAAGCATGGCGGCATCATCAAGGCCAAGCCTGTGGTTGGTGCCACCACCACAACGCACTGCATATTTCTCAAACACCCTCAACCCTGGGGTGGTTTTACGGGTATCGGCAAGGCGTACCCCTGTGCCAACTAGTTGCTCCACCAGTGCAGCTGTGGCGGTGGCAATGCCGGAAAGGTGCATCGCCAGGTTTAGGGCAGTGCGTTCTGCCCCCACCAAGGCGCTGGCCTTGCCCCCAAGGGCAATCAAACACTGGCCAGCAGCAATCTTTTCTCCATCACTTACCAGCAATTCCACCTTTGCCTGGGGATCAAGCATTTGAAATAGTGTTTTGGCCAACTGACCGCCGCAAAATACACCTGCCTGTTTGGCGAGCCAGCGGGCCTCACCGTTGCTACTAGCCAAGGCTGCAGCTGTGAGATCACCACGGCCCAGATCTTCATTTAGCCATTGCTGCAGCTGCTGCTGCAAGGCAGGGGTGAGGGCTAGGTGAGCCAAAGGATTAAGGCGAAGTTTGTTTGATCTGGTTGCGATTTCGGCGGCACTTTTCCGAGCAATACAACACGTCTTCCCATACATGTTCCCATTTTTTGCGCCATTGAAAACTAAGGCCGCAAACTTTGCAGATCTTGGTGGGTCTATTGAGGTGGTGCGGCATAGTGAAATTGGATAAGCATTAATGGAGCCAAGCTTCAATGCTAATAACAAAAAGCAATGAAATTGCCCCTAGTTGGAAATAGCGATCATATGTATCTAGCCGTTTAACCATTTTTTCTCTTTGTTCAGCAGGTGTGCGTTCAAATACATTTGAACTCCAGGCAAATAATGTAAATAAGCTAACGCAGATCAAATAGCTAACGGCATAGAGGCGATCCAGATAGGTTAAATATGGGCTTGGCGGTAAGTTTGCTACATAGCCCTGCTGAAGGAATACAAGGGTTAGTAGGGCGGTTGATGGAACAGCAATCCTGATGTCCCCCAGGGAGCTCTCCAGGTAAGGTGAGATTAAAACAATTAGCAAGATTATGATTAAAGGAAGCAGCAATGTAATGAATGCTGGCCAAAAACTCGAGCTGTATTTAAGGTTTATATTTAATTGACTAGCTTTAATCGTTTGCTTCAAGCCGTAATCTGTTCGATAGGTGCGCAGTTCGGGGTTGATTTGAGCCGATTGCAATTGGTAGCCATCAAGGTTGGCGTATTCGCCGATTATTCCCTGTTGATTTCTTGCGGGTAATAGTAGGATTTGGCGTTGCATTAACCCTGCATGAATCGGGTTGATGGCTAGGGTGATGGGCAGATTTAAATTGTTAAATGGATAGCGGCTAAGATTTAATTGATGGATGTTGAATTGCATGGAAAAGTTAAAACTTTGAAACCACTTGTCGCCCCTTTGCGTTGCTTGGGCGTTGTCTGCTTCCAGCCTGCCTTCCCATTCTGTTACCTGGTTGGCAAAATCGATAAGTTGGATTGGTTGTAATGCCTGTTTTTCAAGTTCTTTTTGCACAGCTTCTGGCCATTCAAGCCAAAATCGACCATCAGCACTAAAGGTTTTGTTTTTTAGTGAAAGATCATAGATATTCTCTAGATGTATGCCCCCATGGATCAAGGTGGCCTGCATTTCGTTTATGGAATTTGGCTGTAATTGTTCAATTATTGGTAATTTATTGCCCTGGGCTGCCCATGGCATTGGCAAAATTTTTGCCATGGGATTTTGCTCCATGGGTAAACGCGTTAATGAGATCAAGCTGGTAATGGGCACCAACAACACAAGCGCCAGCAGCAGTCCACCAAGAATTAGGGCGCCCCTGGGAAATCTGCGCTTAATAGTTGGCATCGTTGCAGGTACCCTTCAGCAAATCCAGTATTGCAATGAACAGCCAGCTTCCTATGCAACGGGTAGCGATCACCTGGGTGAACCACTGCGGTGCTGCATTGGTGAAAGTTGTGCCCTTTTCTACATTTGATAGCGCCGTTCAAATCGGTGTGGGTTTTTCTCCGGTGGCAGATGCTTTCTGCGCCGATGGTTCAGTTGATGCAAGCCATAGCCTCGCCCGCCCCGACGACGATTTACGCCTAAGAGCAGATCCAAAAGGTCTTGCATGGCTTGAACCATCAACTGGTTGGGCTTGGGCGCCTGGCCAGCGTTGGCAGCGATCAGGTGAACCCTATGCCGCTGATCAACGTAATTTTTGTGCTCAGCAGCAACAGCTGTTGCATTCGGCAAATATCACTTTGATGGCCGGGTTTGAACTTGAGTGGTTAGTGGCAGGCCGATCTGAAGATGGCTCCTTTCTGCCAGCGGTGCTGGGTGGTCCCTACGGGGCGGATCGCTTAATCGAAGGTTTGGATTATGCAACGGCAATACTGAATGCTTTTGATGCTGCAGGTTTGCCCTGGTTGCAATTTCATCCTGAATATGGCTCTGGCCAATTTGAATTTTCTTTTTCCCACACAACTGCTGTTGAAGCAGCGGATCGATTGGTGCATGCCAAATTGCTAATTCAAAGGGTAAGTAACCGTTTTGGTTTGCGCTGTAGTTTCAGCCCTAAACCTTTGCTTGGCCAGGTGGGAAATGGCGGCCATCTACACCTGAGTTTGCAACAAGCTGATACCCACTGGCTGCAGGGTGGAGCGGGCATAGGCGAACTTCAACCCCAAGGCGAAGCATTTATTGCTGCCCTGCTTAACCATCTGCCGGCACTATTGGCATTGGCTTGCCCCCTGGCGGTTTCCTACTTGCGCCTGGCACCAAGTTCCTGGTCTGCCCCTTTTCAGGTGTGGGGAGTGGAAAATCGAGAGGCGGCCCTCAGGCTCATACCCACCGCTGCCGATGGAGTTAGCGCCCATTTAGAGCTAAAAGTGGCTGATCTTGCGGCGAACCCATATCTATTACTTGGTGCTGTTCAAGCGGTGGCTTGGCAGGCAATTCAGCAGCCAGCCAAACCGTTGCCTGCAGCAGTGGTGGGAGATCCAGCCCTATTGCCAGATGGGCTGGCTAAAAGATTGCCCATAAATCTCACTGAGGCATCCGCCGCTTTTGCTGCAAGTGAATTGCTACAAAAATCGATGGGTTTGCTTTTGCATAGTTCACTTGTGGATAGCCAAAAGGCAGAAATTAAACGCTGCGCTGGTTTGTGTGATGAGCAGCTGGTGGTAAGCAGCCGTTGGTGGCCAGTTGTGGGAGCAATATGAAATGCCAAAATTATGGGTAATGCATAGATTGGCGAAAACCAAACTGATTTTGATGCAGCGCACAACCTTCCCCAGCCCTTTGGCTGGCATGGCAGCAGGAACAGTTATTAGTTTTTGCGCCTTATCAGCTTTTGCTCCCCAAGCTTTTTCAAGCAAAATTAAGTTAAATCTTACCCTCTTTAGTTTATTGCTTGGTGGTGCTGCTGGATTGATTATTCCTGCAGCAAAAAGCCGTAATAAGGCCATGGTGTTAGCAGCACAGCCCGGCTGGAGCGGCTGGCGTAATTTTGTTGTGAGCAGGCGGGAAAAAGAAAGCGAGGAAATTACTTCTTTTTACCTTCAGCCAGTAGATCCTGGCCCCCTGCCAAGTTATCGCCCCGGCCAATTCCTAACCATCGAGTTAATTATTCCTGGTGAATTAAAGCCAGTGGTGCGTACCTATTCCCTATCAGATTTTCCCGATCCCAAGCAACCTATTGATCACTATAGGCTTTCAATTAAGAAGGAACCAGCGCCCCGGGGTAAGGATGTGCCTGCGGGACTTGCCTCTAATTTCTTACATGATCACGTGCAGGTTGGCCATAATTTGCGAGTGCGGGTTCCGGCGGGAAATTTTGTACTAGATACTGAGGCAAACACGCCGATCGTGTTGATTAGCAATGGTGTTGGCATTACCCCAATGATTGCCATGGCCAAAGCGGCTGGGCAGCGGCAAGTGTGGTTTGTGCATGGCTGCCGCAATGGCGAATTTCATGCTTTCCGATCTGAAGTTAATCTATTGGCGGCTCAACATCCAAATATAAATGTGCACTACGCCTACAGCAAATCCTCAATGGCTGATCAGGGCAATTACCACAGTGAAGGGCGAGTTGATGGCGCTTTACTGCAAAGATTGGTAAATGTGCCTGCGGATTATTTCCTCTGTGGTTCGCCTCCATTTATGGAGAGCTTAATTGCAGAATTAAAACAATTTGGCATCAATGAAGCTTCTATTCATTTTGAAAGCTTTAATAAAGCTCTGCCAACTGTTAAAGCAGTAGAAGCAAACTCCGATGCTGTTTTCCCTGGAGCAAAGGTGGAATTTAGTGATTCTAGTAACAGTTCTACTTGGAGCGGTGAAGACCCTGAACTCAGCCTGCTGAGCCTTGCTGAAGCGGAGGGTTTGATGCCCCCCTGCGCCTGTAGGGCCGGGGTATGCGGCACCTGCGCCACTAAGCTGCTTGCAGGAAAGGTGAATTACATAAATGAACCATCGGCAGCTGTGGAGCCCGGCGAGGCGTTGATTTGCATCGCCCGACCTGCTAGCGCGCAGGTTAAATTAAAGCTTTAAAACCAATCTCTGCACTTGACCGAATGCTTTCAGGCAACAATCCTGAATAAGTGCTGCTTTTAAATTGTGGAAACCATCGATTGGCTTTGGATTTTGCATCCATTTCTTGCGGTGGTTTTGATTTATCCCTTAATCGGTGTTGTATTGAGGCTCGGCGTGCAAACCCGCCAGCGGCGCTTGGGAACTGCCCGCCTGCCCGCCACCACGGGCAGTGAGCACAACGATTTAGGCCAATGGTTGGCCCTAGGTGTTGTTTTAATTTCGCTTGTTGCCCTCACAGTAGTTATTGCAACGGATAAACCCCTTAATCAATTTGTTGGTGGCCCAGCACGGCTTGTGGAGCTGCTGCTTGTTCTCGTTGGCACAGTGGTTTGTTTACTTGCCCTCTGGCGATCTAGTAGCCAAGCGATGCGTTTTAGTTTTGCTTTTATCACCTGGGCCGGGGTTATTGGTTTAGGCGCTCAGCCTGAGGTTTTCCGTTTGGGTGATAATCCATTTAAACCCGAGTTCTGGCAATCCCACTATTGGGCGGGGGTGGCAGTGGTGGGTTTGATGTTGTTTTCGTTAGGGGCAAAAAATGAAATTCTGCGTCAATTGCGTTGGCGCAGAATCCATGTGGCGGCCAATGTGTTGGCGGCCTTGTTATTTGTTATTCAAGGTATTACTGGCACCCGTGATCTTTTGGAAATACCTCTGCATTGGCAGAAACCTGCCCTTGCTGCCTGTGATTGGTTAACCCATAAATGTGTTGCGCCAGCAGCTTTAATTAAATGAAATCTGGCTTTGCACTGCTTGCAATCTTCATAATTTTACGGGGAAGCGATAGTACAATTTTAAAAGCCCTGCAGCGGGCTGGCTCAATCACCCATAGTTCCGGTGGGGCAGAGGTAATTAGTTTTTGCAATGTTTTCTTTTTCTCTAGCCTGGTGTGCGGGCTAGCGATGGTGCTATACGACAAAAATGCTCTTGTGATGAGCTTGCCACGCTTGCAAAAGAATGATCGTTTGTTGCTCATGCTTCAAAGTTTCAGCGGTTTCTTCCTAGGGCCAGTTGCGTTTTTTTTCGCCCTTTCCCATCTCACGGTGGTGCAGCAAACTCTTTTGTTTAGCCTTACGCTTCCCTGCACCGTAATACTTGCTAATCTTTTACTAAAGGAGCAATTTCCGCGTTTTTTTGCGATTAGTATTTTTCTAATTAGTATTGGTTTATTTATGGCGAACTATGGCGAAAGTAGTTTGCCTATGGCAATGGCAAATCAAACGGCTGGAATTTTGTGGGGATTGCTTGGTGTGATTTCCCTATCATTCAGTGGCATTCTTAATCGCATCACCGCCCAGAGGGGTTTTGGTGTGGGGCTCACTATTGGGGTAAATAGTTTGGCTGCCGCTGTGGCGTTCGGGATAATTGCCCTCTTGATCTATGGCCCTTCCCATTTTTATTATTTGCGGATTTGGTGGGTTTTGGGTGTGATAGGTGCCTATGCAATTACCATCAGTTTGGGGAGTGTATTCACATTGATGATGTGCTATGAAAAACTGGGGGTTATAACCGTGAGCTTTTGGTCTTCCCTCACTATTCTTGTGGCCATTGCAGCGGCATCAATATTATTGGCTGAGCCACTGCAGTGGCAAAGTATCGTTGGGGCTGTGATTATTCTTGTTGCGATATTAGCCATGCAATTTTCAACAAAACCAAACCTAAGAGTTTAGTGTTTGATTGCTAGCTATGCTGCATGGTGTAACCACTACCCTTCTCCACCCATGTTCAAATCTAGCTCCATTTTTGCCTTGGCCCTCGGCTTAGGTGCCCTGGCACCCGCTGCCCTGATTGCTGCCCCCCATGGAACTGCAATAGCGTTGCAAAAAGCTGAAGCTCCCGTTACTGGCACCGTAACAGTGGGCCATGAGGGAGATAAAACTACTTTGGTTTTTAGTAAAGATTTCAGCACCAATCCAAAGGCACCTGCCTTACAGGTTGTGTTGCTTAAGTCTTCCGCCCCTCTGAAAACTCTCAAGGCTCCTAGCTATCCACTTACCCCTGGTTCCTACACACAAGTGGCTCCACTAAAGAGCTATAACGGCGCACAAACCTATACCCTGCCAGCCGGTGTTGATATAAACGCCAGCGGTTCTGTGTTGATCTGGTGTAAGCAAGCTAATGCCACCATGGCTTGGGCGCCCCTTAAATAGATTCAGAAATAGATTTAAAAATAGATTTGGTTTATATACATACCCCCGAAGGGGGTATGTATATTCATTTGCCTATGCAAAATTTTGAGAATACGCGATCAAGCACTGCTTCTGATATCTCAGCACCGGTAATTTCGCCTAAATGTGCAATAGCTTCGCGTAAATCTATTGTCCAAAAATCCCAGGGCAATTGATTATGGGCTGCAGCAAAGCAGCCATCTAACGCCTTTGCTGCAGCTTTAGTTAAATCTTGTTGGCGGCGGTTTAATGCCAGCTGAATGCCGCTATTATCTAGGCAATAACCGCAACTAAGTAGTAATTGCTTTTTAAAATTATCAATGCCAATTCCCTTTTCGGCGCTGATTTCGAGGGCATTGATTGCGTTGAGTTTGTTGTAATCTGCTTTGCCTAAATCAATTTTATTGCCAACTAGTAGCAGTGGAATTTCTTTAGGTATTTCAAGCTTCAGATTTTCATCTGCAGAATTCCAGCCTGCATTTATATTAAACATTAATATAACCACATCAGCATTTGTTAGGGCCCTACGGCTGCGTTCAATACCCAGTTGTTCTACCTTGTCTTGGCTTGCGCGAATGCCAGCTGTATCAAGCAAGGTGATGGGAACACCCTCAATAACTAATTCAATATCCAGGAGGTCGCGGGTGGTGCCGGCTTGATCGCTAACTATCGCCCTTTCATTTCCACATAGGCGATTAAGTAAACTGCTCTTGCCCACATTGGGTTGGCCCACAATTGCCACCCGCAACCCCTCCCTGAGCATTTGCCCTTGGTTGGCAGTTGTTATCAATAATTGCATTTCCTCTGCAACATTTTTTAGCTCTGCAGTAACCGCTTGCGGATTTAGGCTTGGTAGATCTTCTTCAAAATCAACCCGCGCCTCTAATTCAGCTAATTGATCCAGAAGCCGTTGCCTAAGCGCTTCTATTTTTTCTTGCACTCCACCAGAAAGCCCCGCCATTGCTAGTTGGGCAGCGCGCCCACTGCGGGCCGTGATTAGATCAATTAGTGCTTCGGCCCGAGTGAGATCTAAGCGACCATTAAGAAATGCCCTTTGGCTAAATTCCCCTGCCTTGGCCCGTTCGGCGCCAGCGGCTAGCACAAGATCCAGCACCCGTTGCACAACTACTACACCGCCATGACAATGGAGTTCCACAACGGTTTCACGGGTGAAGCTGCGGGGTGAACGCATTAAAAGCAGCAGCGCTTCATCGATGCGTTCGCCACTGCTTGGTTCCACCACATGGCCATAAAGCACCCGATGGCTTTCCCATTCTTGATGGCCGGCGCAAACAAAAAGTTGCTTGCCTATCGTTTCAGCTTGGGGCCCACTAATACGCACAATTGCCACACTGCCTTCACCTGGGGCAACAGCCGTTGCCACTGCTGCAATTGTGCTGTTGCTGTTATTCATGGCGTAGCGCCAGCGACCAATAAATAATTAGAACTACGCCAACGCTTAAAAATAATCCGCTTAGGCTGGCGCACAGAATTCGATTTCCTGGCAGCAGCACCGTTCGCACTATGCCGTAGGGAACCACCGTGAGTAGTTGTAGGCCCAGGGCAACAAGCGCCAAAACAATTCCCCAGCGGCGCCTCAGCAGCAGGGCCCAGCAGGCAATTGTTCCAATGATCAGGGCGGGTAGCCAGCCGGCAAGGGCCACCACAAAGGTTGTGATGTGCAACTGATCTGGTTTTGTTATTGAAAGTTGTATGGCAAATGCGCAGGCAATAAAGGCAAGCAAATTAAAAGATAAACCTAGCGATGCTAGCCGGCGGTTGTTATTTAAAGTGATTAGTTTAGCCAATGCCAGTACGGGCGATGTTGAGCACATCAGCCATGGAGCGAATCTGGCCAATGGTTGTTTGCAATTGACTGCAACTGCTGAGCTCGATGCGTAGATCTATTCTGGCAGGCTTGCCAAATGCAGTGCGAACTCTGGCATCACTAACGTTGATGCGACTATCTGATAGTTGGGTGAGGATATCTTTTAAAATGCCAACTCTATCTAACACTTCGATTCGCAATTGGGTGGGATAGGTGCGGCGATGTTCAGAGCTATTGGGATTCCAGCGCACTGGCAGGCGCCTTTCAGCTGGTGTTTGAGCCAAATTGCTGCAGTCTTGGCGGTGAATTGTGATGCCATGGTTACCAAGGGCCACCGCCCCCATGATCACCTCACCCGGCAGGGGGCAGCAGCAACCACCTAGGCGATATTCCAGGCCTTCCAAACCAAGGATTGGAATCCCATTGGTGCTACCACTGGGAAGATCTGAGTGTTCAGAAAGACTCTTTGCTAGTTCTTCATTGCTAACTTCTGGTGCTGCTGCTGCCTCTTGCAAACGCAGCTCTTCCCGCAGGCGATTGGTAACTTGATGCTGGGTAACACCACCGAAACCTAAGGCGGCTAAAAGATCATCAACATTTGCGAGATTGCAGCGCTTGGTAACACGAGCCATCGCTTCGCCATGGAGCAAGCTTTCCAGCCCATCACGACCAAGTTCGCGTTCAAGGATTTCTTTACCCCTAAGGATATTTTGTTCTCGATGGCTGCGTTTATACCATTGGCGAATTCTTTCCCGCGCCGTTGGCGTGGCAACAAAATTCAACCAATCCAGGCTGGGGTGAGCATTTTTGCTGGTTACTATTTGAACAAAATCACCATTTTGTAGCGGCGTTGTGAGATTGCAAAGACGATCGTTTATTCTTACGCCTTGGCAATGATTGCCCACTTCGCTGTGGATACGATAGGCGAAATCTACAGCTGTTGAACCTTTGCGTAAACCCACCACATCCCCTTTGGGTGTAAAAACAAAAACCTCTTCATCAAATAAATCTTCTTTAATTGATTTCAAATAATCGTTATGGTCTTCACCAGCGGCCTCCTTTTGCCAATCCACCAGCTGTCTTAGCCAATTGAAACGAGCCATTTCATCGCCATCGGCGGGTGATCCACCCTCTTTGTATTTCCAATGGGCGGCGATGCCATATTCGGCTACATGGTGCATATCGGCTGTGCGGATCTGAACTTCAATTGGTCGATGCCTACCAATTACAGCCGTATGTAGCGACTGATAACCATTTGGTTTTGGTAGGCCTATGTAATCTTTAAAGCGTCCAGGTATTGGTCTAAATGTATCGTGCAATACGGCTAAGGCGCGGTAGCAATTTTCCACCGAGGAGGTAACTATTCTTAAGGCGGCAACGTCGTATATCTCATGGAATGCCTTCTGCTGGCGTTGCATCTTGCTCCAGATGCCATATAGATGTTTTGGGCGGCCAACCACATCGCAGCCCTTGATCCCAGCCGCATCAAGCCTGCTTTTTAATAGCTGCACAGTTGTTGCTAGTCGATCCTCTCGATCGCTGCGCTTGCTGGCCACCTCCTGTTGTATTTCACGGAAGGATAGTGGCTCTAATACTTTGAAAGCCAGATCTTCTAATTCCCACTTGAAACGTCCAATCCCTAATCGATTGGCAAGCGGTGCATAAATATCACGGGTTTCCGTTGCGATCCTTTCCTGTTTATCGGGCTGCAGGGCGCCTAGGGTGCGCATATTGTGTAATCGATCGGCTAATTTCACTAAAACAACGCGAATATCGCTTGCCATAGCCAAAAACATTTTGCGTAGATTTTCCGCCTGTGCTTCTGTGCGATTAGTGAAATGTATACCCCCTAATTTTGTTACACCTTCTACTAACCCTCTCACTTCAGCGCCAAAACGAGCTTCGATTTCGTTTGGTGTTACGCCTGTATCTTCCACCACATCATGTAAAAAACCCGCAGCGATCACCGCAGCGCTGCCGCCGATATCCCTCAGCAGATCAGCCACTGCTACGGGATGGATGATGTATGGCTCGCCACTGGCCCTTACCTGGCCGCTGTGCAGCTGGTAGGCAAAATCAAATGAAAGCGCCAGCAGTGCTTCTGGGTCGGTGGGGCAGCTATCGCCTCGCCCAGCAGGCACATTGGCAAGGCAATTCTCGAGCCATTCCGGCAAGGGAATGTTGTAGTTGCAAGGGCCGCAGGATTTTTCCGGCAGTGGTGCCGTTGCAATACACACACCTCGATCGGCGGCTTCGAGCATCGATCCTTCAGATTGAAGCCATGCTATTCAGCAACGGCTACAAAACCCCAATACCAAAGCTTTAATCCTCAATGGAAGCCGCCGCTAATTCGATGGTGCTCCAACTTGATCAGTTGGTGGTGGCTTATCCCCACACGGCTGAACCCACCCTGCAGGGTTTAAATCTCAGCCTGCAACGGGGGGAGCGGCTTGCCCTGGTGGGGCCTTCGGGCTGTGGCAAAAGCACCGTGGCGAGGGCTGTATTACAACTTTTGCCCCCTGGCAGTAGAACCGCTGGCGGCCTGCTGCTGTGCGGCCAGGATCCCCGCACCTTGGGCCCTAGGGCCCTAAATCGCTTGCGAGGTGAAGCGGTGGGTTTGGTGTTCCAAGACCCCATGACTCGCCTAAATCCTTTGTTAAGCATCGGCGAACACATCAGCGATACCTTGCGGGCCCATCGGCCTGGCTGGCTGAGGGAGCAGGTGCGCCAAAGGGCAGAGCAATTGTTGGAACGGGTGGGCATCACAGTGGAACGTTTCAATAGCTATCCCCACGAATTCAGTGGTGGCATGCGTCAACGGGTGGCGATCGCCCTTGCGATGGCCTTAAATCCGCCGCTTGTAATCGCCGACGAACCCACCACCAGCCTTGATGTGGCAGTGGCAGCACAGGTAATGGCCGAACTATGCGGCCTTTGTGAAGAGCTGGGCAGTGCCCTTTTGTTGATCAGCCACGACCTAGCCATGGCCGGCACCTGGTGTGGCCAGATGGCAGTGATGGAGCAAGGAAGTTTGCTGGAATTGGCTACTTCAGAGCAGGTGCTAACCAATCCAAAGCAACCCCTGAGTAAACGGCTTGTGGCCGCCGCACGGCTGCGGGAAGGCAGCGGCACCCCGCCCCTTGCGGCCACAGCTGTGCTGCTGGAGGTGCATCAATTGCGCTGTTGGCATCGCTTGGCTTCACTGCCATGGCGCCGCAGGTGGCTCAAATCAATTGATGGGGTGAATTTTCGCCTTCATGCCGCTGAAACCCTTGGGGTGGTTGGTCCTTCCGGCTGTGGCAAAAGTACCCTGTGCCGCGCCTTAATCGGTTTGAATAGCTTGAGAGGCGGCTCCGTGTTGCTGCAGGGCAGAGACCTTCAGCAACTGCGGGGAAAAGAACTGCGCCTTGCTCGCCAACGCGTGCAAATGGTTTTTCAAGATCCTTTGGCTTGCCTGAACCCAGCCATGGCGGTGCAGGATGCAATCGCTGATCCCCTCTTGATCCATGGTTTGGCTACGAAGGCTGAGGCCCGCAGCCAGGCCGTAGCACTGATGGAAGCAGTGGGTTTAGCAGCTGGATTTGCTAACCGATTGCCGCGGGAATTATCGGGCGGTCAACAACAGCGGGTGGCGATTGCCAGGGCCTTGGTTTTAAAACCCA
Source organism: Synechococcus lacustris Maggiore-St4-Slac (assembly GCF_024345595.1). NCBI lineage: Bacteria > Bacillati > Cyanobacteriota > Cyanophyceae > Synechococcales > Synechococcaceae > Synechococcus > Synechococcus lacustris. The sequence continues at coordinate 25,467 of NZ_JAGQBK010000013.1, forward strand.
GCGTGTTGCTTTGTGATGAATCAGTGAGCATGTTGGATGCAGAGGTGCAGGCAGATGTTTTGCAATTACTGCGGGATTTACAGCAACAATTTGGCTTAGGAATCATTTTTGTTACCCATGATTTAGGGGTGGCAAGTGGTTTCTGCCACCGCCTAATTGTTTTAGACCAAGGCAAGATCGTGGAAGAGGGGCCAGGGGATCTGCTGTTGCACCAGCCTGAAGCCGCAATTACCCGTGAATTGGTTGCGGCCTGCCCGCGGCTACCCCAGTTGGTGTGAGCCATGGCTGAACTGCAAAGGCGCCTATCCCTATTCAGCTTGGTGATGGCCGTGGTTACCAGCACCATCGGTTCTGGCTGGTTATTTGCCCCTTATTTAACGGCTCAGTTAGCAGGGCCGGCCAGCCTATTTAGTTGGTTGGCTGGCGGGGCTATGGCATTTTTGATCGCCTTGGTTTTTGCTGAACTTGGTGCCTTGGTGAGTAGTTCCGGTGCCTTGGCGCAGATTCCACTGCTCACCCATGGCCGCACCGCTGGTTTTATTGGTGGTTGGACAGCATGGCTTGGTTATCTAGCTCTGCCTGCCATTGAAGTGATGGCAACAGTTCAATATTTGGGTGGCAGTTTTCCATGGCTTGCAAGTTATGGAGGACCATGCTTATTACTGCTATTTGGCTGGATAAATCTGGCTGGAGTAGCAACCTTGGCCCGCTGGATAGATAGCCTAACAATTTGGAAATTACTGGTGCCCTTAGCTGTTTCTATTGCCTTGATATTTGGTGCTGGCCACTGGGGTAATTTACAGGTGGCAGGTTATCAACAGAAGGGAATACTTGATGCTTTAAGTACTGGTGGAATTTTATTTAGTTTGCTGGGTTTTCGCACCGCCATGGATCTCGCAGGTGAATCGCGCCATCCCCAGCGCGATGTGCCCCTGGCCATGGCTTGTGGTTTAGGAATTTCTCTGTTTATTTATCTTGTTTTGCAATTTGCTTTCCTTGTGGCAGTACCTCCAGCGTTGCTCGCTAATGGTTGGAGTGGTTTGCAATTAACTGCCCATGGTGGCCCACTGGTGGCGGTTGCTTTGGGGGGTGGTTTTAGTTGGCTAGCTAATTTATTAATTACCGATGCTGTGGTTTCACCCAGCGCCACCTCAATGGCATATATGGGCACCGCAGCAAGAGTGAACTGGATGATGGCCCGTTGCGGTTTGCTGCCAGCAGCTTTTACTAAAATCAACAGGGCGGGGGTGCCTTCTCTGGCATTGGTTGCAACTGTTTTAATTGGTTTGCTCTTACTTCAAGGCGGAGCCAGTTGGTCTAAGGCCGTTGGTTTTATTACCTCGGCTTTAGTTATTTCCCTTGCCATGGGGCCAGTTAGTTTGATTGCTTTACGTGAACAAGCGCCTCAGATTTTAAGGCCTTACAAATTACCTGCAGCCGAATATTTATGCCCTTTGGCATTTGTTCTTGCCACCTGGGCAATCTTTTGGTGTGGTTGGGATAGTTTGCAAGTGGCGTTGCCACTGATTCTTGCGCCTGCCTGCATTTATTTGTTAGCAAAACGGCGGAATGAAGTGGAAATTAAATCAGCTATTTGGTGGTTTGTTTATTTAATTGGCATTGGATGTGCCTCCTATCTTTTTGGAGCTGATCGTGTGTTTCCTTTATCTGAGGCTTGGCAGCTTTTTGTGTTGGCTGCTTTTGGACTCTCGGTTTTCCCTTGGGCAGTGCGCACGCGTTTGGATCAACCATCACCCCACGCGATGGTGCAGCTTGGGTCTTAATGCTTTGAGTAAATTCTCGAAGCTTTCCGGCAGGGGTGCCTTAAGCACCATCCTTTCCCCCGTAACAGGATGGTTTAAGCCCAGCTCCACCGCATGCAGGGCTTGCCCGGCTAGATCCACCGGCAGTTTGCGACAACGGCTGTAGGTGGCGTCGCCCACCATTGGATGACCCATATGGGCGCAGTGCACCCGAATTTGGTGGGTGCGGCCGGTGTCGAGCTTGAAACGCAAAAGGGAATAGTCGCCGAATCGCTCCAGTAGCTGCCAGTGGGTGCAGGCGTAGCGACCCTGTTCATCGGCAACAACCGCATATTTTTTACGGTCTACCGGATGGCGACCAATGGCACCCACCACAGTGCCTTCAGCGGCATTTGGTGCCCCATGAACAACTCCCAAATATTCACGACTGGCAATCCGTTGTTGAATTTGAATTTGTAATTTCACCAACGCCTCTTGGCTTTTTGCAATCACGATGCAGCCGGTGGTGTCTTTATCAAGGCGATGCACGATCCCAGGCCGCATTTCGCCGCCGATGCCTGGTAGATCAGGGCAGTGGTGCAATAAACCATTTACCAAGGTTCCGCTTTTATTGCCCGGCGCCGGATGCACCGTGATGCCAGCTGGTTTATTGAGCACGATCAGATGGGCATCTTCAAACAACACATCAAGGGGCATCGCCTCTGGTTTTAGGTATTCCAGAGGTTCCGGCGGCGGCATCCATAGCTCCACGCAATCGCCAAGGCGCAAGGGTGTTTTGGCTTGGCCGGTAACACCATTCACCCGCACATAGCCGGCATCAATAAATTTTTGAATTCGTGCCCTGCTCTGTTCGGGCCTTTGGCTTACCAACCAGCGATCAAGCCGCATCGGTAGGGGCTTGGGATAGCTGAGAGCTAACAATTCCCCCTCCCCCTGGCCAAATTCCAACCTGCTCTCTGCTTTAGCCATAGTTGAAAGCTAAGGGCATATCTCAGGCAACTCCAAGGCAATGGCCCCTAGGCGAGCGCCACGGAAATCATCAAGCAGTTTCGTTGCCATGCGCAGGCTGTCGCCACCGGTGTGACGTTGGGCGGCAGCTTCAAACCAGCCCTCCACATCAGGTGCCCCAGAGGTCAAAGCAGCCAGTGGTAAGCCATAGCGCTTTTGCAATAACCCCGGCGGCACGCCAGCTGCTGGGGTTGTTTGCAAGTTAGTGATCATTTTGATGAAGGCCTTTGCCACCGCTTCCGAGTCGTAGGCCGCTTGGCCGATGTCGTCGCATAGGGCAAGCCTTAGGGCGGCCATTTGATCATCCAAGCGCGGCGGTAAAACACCCGGAGCATCGAGTAGATCGAGATCTTGGCCAAGCCGCACCCAACGCAAACTGCGTGTTACGCCTGCCCGGCGGGCGCTATCCACCACTTTCTGCCGCACTAAACGGTTGATCAGGGCTGATTTACCCACGTTGGGGAAGCCAAGCATCAAGGCCCGCACGGGCCGTGGTTTCATATCCCGCTCCGCCCGGCGGCTATTGAGGCTGTGGCCAGCACGAATGGCTGCCTGTTGAAGTTGTTTTACACCTGTTCCCACCTTGGCGTCGCACCACCATGGGGTTTGGCCTTGCTCGCGAAACCAGGCATCCCATTGCTGCTGGGCTTCCTTGCTAACCATGTCGCGACGGTTCAACACCAACAGGTGTTTTTTGTCTTTTATCCAACGCTGTAAGCGTGGATGGCCAGTGGCTGTGGGGATGCGGGCATCACGCACCTCGATCACCAGATCCACCTTGGCCAGATGGCCATTCAGGGCCCTTTCCGCCTTGGCGATGTGGCCCGGATACCACTGGATCGCCGGAGCGGCACTACTGAGCATTAGGGCACCACCAACACCGCGCAGGGGGCCAGTTGAATCACCCGGGCGGCGGTGCTTTGTTGGTCATTTTCAAGGCTGATGCCGCGGGTGCCCATCACGATCAGGTCGGCTTCGATTTCATCTGCCACATCACCAATCACAAAAGCGGCCTTGCCTTCACGCTCGATTACCTCGCAGCTGATGCCAGCCCGTTCAAAGGTGTCGTGGGCTTGTTGCAGCAGCTGAGCAACCCCATCGGGGTTGGCCATGGTGGTGTCATTGCTGTCTACCACTGAAAGCAACACGAGCCTGCTGTTGTGTTGTTGCACCATTTTGAGAACGGTGGCAGCGGTTTCAAGGGCCGTGCGGCTGTGGTCGAGGGGGAAAAGGATGGTGCGGAACATTTAATGCACAGAACCAACACATACCTTGTCCTAGCTCGCCACTGGCCGCTGGCAAGTGATTAGGCGTTAATCTCAGCGGCGTCCCCCTATCCATATCCCATGGCTAAGCGCTCTCTCACCGCTCTCACCGCCGATGAGTTGCGCGCAAAACGCGTGCTTGTGCGGGTTGATTTCAATGTGCCCCTGGATGAAGCAGGTGCCATCAGCGACGACACCCGCATCCGCGCCGCCTTACCAACCATCAATGATTTGATCGCTAAGGGCGCCAAGGTGATCCTTGCTGCCCACTTCGGTAGGCCTAAAGGTGAAGTGAATGAAGCGATGCGCCTCACGCCCGTGGCAGCCCGTTTAAGTGCACTGCTGGCTAAGCCTGTTGTTAAAACCGATAGCTGCATTGGAGCAGATGCGGAAGCCAAGGTGGCCGCCATGGCCAATGGTGATGTGGTGCTTCTTGAAAATGTTCGCTTTTTCGCAGAAGAGGAAAAGAACGATCCTGGTTTTGCAGCCCAGCTGGCCAAGTTGGCTGATGTTTATGTGAATGATGCCTTTGGTGCAGCCCATAGGGCCCATGCCTCAACCGAGGGTGTAACCGCCCACCTAAAGCCAAGTGTGGCTGGTTATTTGATGGAAAAAGAACTGCAATATTTGCAGGGTGCCATCGATGAACCAAAGCGCCCTCTGGCCGCAATTGTTGGTGGCTCCAAGGTGAGCAGCAAGATTGGCGTGTTGGAATCTTTAATCGATAAATGCGACAAGGTGTTGATCGGCGGCGGCATGATTTTCACTTTTTATAAAGCCCGTGGTTTAGCCGTTGGTAAGAGTTTGGTAGAGGAAGACAAACTCGAATTAGCTAAGGAATTAGAGGCCAAGGCCAAGGCCAAGGGAGTTGAACTCTTGCTTCCCACAGATGTGGTGTTGGCAGATAATTTTTCTCCCGATGCCAATAGTCAAACCGTTGCGGTTGATGCCATCCCCGATGGTTGGATGGGCCTTGATATTGGGCCGGATTCAATTAAAACTTTCCAAGCGGCTTTAGCCGATTGCAAAACCGTTATTTGGAATGGCCCCATGGGCGTATTTGAATTCGATAAATTCGCCGCTGGCACTAATGCGATTGCCCACACTTTGGCGGAGCTGAGCGGCAAGGGTTGCTGCACGATCATTGGCGGTGGTGATTCGGTAGCAGCCGTGGAAAAAGTTGGTGTTGCTGAAAAAATGAGCCACATCTCCACCGGCGGTGGTGCCAGCCTTGAACTACTAGAGGGCAAGGTGCTCCCTGGCGTAGCAGCTCTAAACGACGCCTGATTCGTTTAGGCGTCCCCAGCTGTGGTTACCGATCGGGAAAGGGAGCTGTCGAAAAAGTTTTGGCAGCGGCGGCAGGGTGGGGTGTTGCGGCCCCGCCGTTGGGTTGGTGGCAAAAGAAGTTGGTGGTGGTTGGTGGGCCTAGGCGCTTTCCTCTTGGCCCTGTTGCTCGCCCGTTAGGGGTTGTTCATCGTTTATTTCCAGCACTGCCCGCAACCAATGGCGCATCTGCTGGGGCAGCAAGCCCTGCTCGTAGCGCAGCAGGGCTTCCATCAGCACGGGGCTGTTTACCCAAGTTGGCCCCATGCCGATCAAGCCATTGCCTCGGCAGTGTTACGAACTTTTTAACGGCGGGCCACCACCCGCACCATGCGGCTCACGCTTACGGTGCCCTCTGGATGCATCAACAGCACCGCCCAAGACTGACTACCTGGTTTGTAAGGGGCTTGGATTGTTTTAAAAATACCGCCGCCGTTTAAGGCGCCAAGGGAGATTTCGGGGCTGCGCAAACTTGCGATTGCCTCCCGCGAAAGTTCGCTGATTCCGCCCGCTAAAACAGAATCTTTTAACGGTTGATCGAGTACTACATCGAAGTCGTAGCGCTGGCCCGTGAGCACCTCCTCGGGGGCGATCACACTTACGGCCAAATTGGCTTTGCCACTACGCAAAATTGATTCCTCCCCAAGGATTTCTTGGGAGCTGAGCCTGTTGCCGTTTTGTTGCACCGCTAATTTTTGGCTTGCCTCTAGCCGAAAAGTGCGGCCAGCCTCCTGGTGGTTGCCGGTTACTTTCACTAAAAGGGTGCTGCGTCCATCTTTTAGGTCGGGGCCGCTATTTAATTGCCAGCGGGCATCACTAAAGGTTTGACGCAGCAATTGCAGCCGGCTTTCCAAGCCAGTGGGGTTAAGGCCTGGGCCCTTCTCGAGCAAACCGCTCAGGCCAGCGCTGTTATTGCTATTGAGAGCGTTTTCAAGGGCGCGCACCAAATCATCACTTAAACGCGCTTCTGCCCTGGGCAGCGCCGCAGCCACGGGCAATAGGGCGATTAATGCTCCAAGGGCGTGGGGGAATAAACGCCTCAGGGAAACAAACACAAAAACTTGATTAGCTCCCTTTAAGTTAGGCGGCGCTTGCCCAAAGTTCATGGCCCGGCTTTTGATCGCCGCCAGCGGTACCGGTGGCCACCTATTCCCCGCCCTGGCGGTGGCGGAACGAATGCCTAGCGATTGGCAGGTGAGCTGGCTTGGGGTGCCAGATCGCTTGGAGCGTGATCTGGTGCCATCCCATTACCCGCTGCACACGGTGCGGGCGGGGGGGCTGCAGGGGCGTGGTTTTAAGAAATTGCTGCAATTGCTGCAGCTATTGGCCAGCACCTTGCCGGTGATGAGGCTGATTCGCCGTGAGCAGTGCGCAGTTGTTTTTACAACCGGTGGTTACATAGCTGCTCCAGCAATCCTGGCGGCTAGGTGGTGCGGCATTCCAGTGGTGTTGCATGAATCCAATGCCATACCCGGCCGGGTAACCCGTTTGCTTGGCCGCTACTGCCAAAAAGTGGCCCTTGGCTTTCCCCAGCCCCTGCCCAACTGCAAAACAATGCTTTGCGGCACCCCCGTGCGGAGCGCTTTCCTAGAAGCCAGCCCCTGTCCCGCTTGGGTGCCCCAAGGGGTGGGTCCATTGCTGCTAGTGATTGGCGGCAGCCAGGGCGCTTTGGGTTTAAACCGCATGGTGCGAGCGGCATTGCCGGCTCTACTGGCCCATGGCTGCAGGGTTGTGCATCTCAGTGGCAGCAGTGATCCAGATTTCGGCAGCTTGCAGCACCAAAACTATGTGGAAAAGGAATTCAGCAATGAAATCCCAGGGCTTTTGCAGCACTCTGATTTGGCCATTAGCCGCGCTGGGGCAGGCAGCATTAGTGAATTAGCGGCCTGCGCTACCCCGGCCCTATTGGTGCCCTTCCCCCAAGCAGCCGACAACCATCAAACAGCTAATGCTGAGGCCTGTATGGCCCGTGGCGCTGCGGTAATGCTGCATCAGCACTCCCCAGGCCAGAAACCGCTCAGCCGCATGCTTTGGCGTTTGCTCGGTCCCCGCTTGAGGGGTGCAGAGGGAATAGCTGATCCTTTAAATCAACTTGCGGTGGGCATGGCCCGCCTGGCTGTGCGGGATGCGGATTACCAGTTGGCCCATTTGTTAGTTGAACTAGGCGTGGCTGCGGGGTCCCGCCGTTGAGGTTTCTTTAAGCGGCTGGCTTTCATTGCTAAGGCTGCTCACAGCACCAACTCCAGCCAGTTGAGGCAATGGCGTGCCGGCGCTGAGGGAACTGGCAAGGCTTTGCAGCTCGCTGCTTTGCCGCAAACCCACCGATTGCCCCACCGATTTGCCATTGCTATCAAATAGTTGTAGGTGGGGGATGCCATTCACCTGCCAGCGTTGCAACTCCGCCTGCCAAGTGGGGTTATCAACATTCAACATCACCAAATTGATTTCAGGATGTTGCTTTTCAAGGGCAACCATTGCGGGGGCCATGCTTTTACAGGCTTCGCACCAATCGGCATAAAACTCCACCAGGCTGGGTTTGCCGTTTTCCAGGGCTTGATTGAGGGGTATGGATCTGCGGGCCAGTTGATCTAGGAGATCGCCGGGCCCCAGGCTGCCCTTGATCCAGGTGATCGCCACCACCAGCAATGCCACCAATAGCAATACAAGTTGGGGTCCCCGTTGAACGGGGGTGGCGGAAGCGCCCATGGCAGCCATAAAGATGAATCGCTGCCATGCTGGCAGCAGTTTGAACTTTTCGCCTTGAAACGCAGGCTCACACTGCAGTTTCCCCGGGAGGCGGTGCATCAACCGATCACCTATCGCCTTGCGGTTGATTACGACGTGGCCTCCCGCATCATTAGGGCCCAGATGGCGCCCAACCAAAGGGGCACCATGGTGGTGGAACTCTCTGGCGACATAGATGAACTAGCGGCAGCGGAGCAATGGTTAAGGGGTATTGGCTTAGAAATCACCAGTGCCGCAGGCGAAATTCATATCGATCCAGAACTGTGTGTGGATTGCGGCATCTGCTCAAGTGTGTGCCCCAGTGGTGCTTTGAGCTGCGGGGCCCCAAACTGGCAGTTGCAGTTCGATCTGCGCCGTTGCGTTGTTTGTGAACAATGCATAGCGGTTTGCCCCCTGGATGCCATAAGCCTGAGCCTGTGATGAACGCATCTTTCAAATTGCTATTGCTGCCGATCAGGGCGCCGATGATCACCTTGCTGGGGATCATTAGTTTTTATTTAGGTGTCCATTGGGGATTCCAGCAGGATGCGATGCGTGGCAGTGGAGTTGATGCTTCGCTAGTTGATGAAGCCTATTGGATTTTTAATTTATTCCAGGTATTTGTTGTAACCTTTTTTTGTACATTGCCTGATTTGGTATTGCGTCAGTTGTCTTTATTTATGGCAGCTAGTAAGGTTTTAACCCTTGTTGTAACCCTTTTAGTTGTGGTGCTTGGCGGCATGTATTTACTTTATTGGCCTGGGTTTGATAGTATTTTAGTGATGGCCTGCGCCCTGCTGCTTGCCAGGTTGGATTTAGTTAGATTAAAAGTTTGGCCGCCCTCCTGGCTTGCCTGTATTGGTTTTACATCTTTCATTATGTTTTTTATATCCTATGGCAACGCCCTGCATTTGCGTTTACACGCATGGCCGATCATCAGGCATTTACTTGATGCGGGCGTGATAGGTAATTAATTTCTAACTAATCTTAGTATAGTTATATTCGTTGGCGGCTCAACTGTTGATAGCTAAAGTAATTTCCCAGCACACTTTTTACGTAGATTCTGGTTTCTGGATAGGGAATTTGCTCCACCCAAAGTTCTGGTAGATCCTGCAAGTTGTTATTTGGCCATGATTTAACAGCCCCCGGCCCGGCGTTGTAGCTGGCAACAGCGAGAAATATATTTCCTCCAAACTCCCTGAGCATTTGTTTTAAATAGCTTCCCCCTAGGCGAGCATTTAGGTTTGCTTCTTCCAGTGCCGCTGTTGTTAGGGGTTCCCCCGCCAGTTCCGCGGCAGTGGCGGGCATCAGCTGCAATAAACCCACTGCCCCAGCGGGGGAGCGCACCGTTGTATTCAAACGCGATTCTTGGCGGGCCACCCCCTGCAGAAGCAAAGGATCTAAGCCCGCCCGGCGGGCGGCAGTGCCCAGCTCCTGGCCATAGGTGAGCGGGTGGCGTTGTTGCTCCAGTAGGGCCTGTTGAGCTTTGCTGCCCGCTGCCCCCTCCAGGGCCGCACTATCAAGTTGAGCTAAACCAAGCCAGCGATCACCCACGGCTAAGCGCAGTTGCCCCTCCTGCCAAAGGTTGGTTGGTGTAACCGCTGCTCTACCCAAGCGCCATGTGCGCCAATGCTCCCAGGCCTCTGTATGCAGCCCCAGGCCCCTTAACTTTGCCAGTGGCGCAGGTAATGGGGCAGGGCCGCTTTGAGCTGGCAGAGGTGGTTTTTCAGCCAAACGAACACTGGCCCGCCAGGCGTAATAGCCATAGGGATATTGGCGTAATTGGTTTTGCCAGATGGCTCGCGCCCTATCTTTTTGGCCCTGCTGCCAGGCGCTTAGCCCCATCCAAAAGCGACTGCGGGCAGCGATGGGTGGGCTCTGTTTGTTTGGTTGTAATTGGCTGAGGCTGTTGTATGCCCTAGCCCACTGGCGTTTTAGCAGTAGTTCCCTGCTGCGCTCCCAGGCTTTTGTGCTTGCGCTCAGCTGTTCTTTAGGTTCGATTTGCTCGATTTTGGTTTTGCCAAGGCAGCGCTGGGCTGCAGCCCTATCCCCCTGGGCCAGCAAGCCAGTTGCCAAAAGTGTTTTTTCGCTTTTTGCCAGTGCCCGCTCCGGCTTCATGCAGGCCTCAGCCATTGCCGCAGCAGCGCCGGGCCAGCGTTTGCCATAGCGGGCTAAATGCAAACCGCCGAGGCTGCCACCTTTCTTTTGCTGCCATTTGAGGGCAGCTGCCAGGGCGGCAGGGTGGGCCGGAAAGCGTTGCAGCAACTCCTTGGCTTGGCCCAGGGCGTAGAGGCCATCAGCGCTAGGTGGTGCTTTTGGGAACTGGCTAACCAGGTATTGCCATTGCTGTTGAGCTGCTGCTTCTTGGCCACCATGGGCAAGGGCCAAGGCCTCTAACTTCAAACTGATTGGTGCCAGCAGCTGGCTCTCCCCTTGCCTACCCCAGCCTTGGCCCCGCAGCAGATCCAGCTGGTTGGGTTGCTGTGTTGCCAGGATTAGGCGTGCTTCCCGCCGCCTGATTGGATCAGGGTCTAACCGGGCGCTGCGATTTAAAAAGATTGGTTTGCTTGCGGCCGTAAGGCTGGGCCTTTTAGCCAACAGCAGTTGTTGCAATGCCGCCAAAGCAAAGGCAGTGCCAAGGGCTATGCCAGTTAGGCCAAGCACTCCCCGTTGATTAAAGGCAGCCAACGATTTTTGCTCCATTATGAAGCCTGCTTTGCTTCAATTCTGTGGTGCAATCTGTAGCTCGCTTTTTGCTGCAGCTGCAGAGGCGATTGGGGCCAAACCTATCTGCCTTGGAATTGCAACAACGCCGCTGCGGGCTTGCGGTAGCCCTTGGTTTGGGCTGTTGGTTATTGAGGCCGTTGCCACCATTTATGTGGTTGCCAGGTGCGGTTGTGGGTGCATTTTTGCTTTGGGCTGCCCTGGAGCTAGCCGGCTTGCTTTGGCGGCCCCAGCGTTGGCATTAGGCAGCTGCGGTTACCCTCTGAGCAAGATTTTTTTCTGCCATGGCTGATCTGGCTACCCATCCGGTAGGTCAACCCTTTTCCGCTGGCGTGAGCTTTGGCACCGATGGCATTCGCGGCCTGGTTGGTGGTTTGATGACCCCCGCCCTTGCCATGCAAGTGGGTTATTGGGGTGGTTTGGTGTTGCAGGGGGAGGGGCCGGTGTTGATCGGCAGGGATTCCCGCAGCAGTGGCTGGATGCTGAGCGCTGCTTTAGAAGCAGGGCTAACGGCGGCCGGCCGTGAGGTGTGGAATTTGGGTTTATGCCCAACCCCAGCCGTTGCCCGCTTGGTGCAGCAACAAGGTGCTGCCGGTGGGGTGATGGTTTCTGCAAGCCACAACCCGCCAGCTGATAACGGCATCAAACTGTTTGCGGCCGGTGGTTCGAAATTGGCCCGCCAACAGCAGGAGTTGATTGAGGCTGGCCTGCGGGGGGAGTTGCCAGCTGCTGCTAATCGTTGTGGCAGTAGCCATCAACGCAGCGACTTACTTGCTATTTACCGCCAATTGCTACGCGAAGGGTTAGCCGATAACCAACTCAGCGGCAGGCGCATCGTGCTCGACCTCTGCTGGGGTTCAGCCACCGCCTGCAGCAGCGAATTGTTTCGCAGCCTTGGCGCTGAAGTAATTGAGCTCCATGGCAGCCCCGATGGCAATGCAATCAATGTGGGCTGCGGCAGCACCCACCTGGCCCCACTGCAGGAAGCCGTTCGCCAAAGCGGCGCTGAACTTGGTTTTGCCTTTGATGGTGATGCCGATCGGGTACTTGCAGTTGATGGGGAAGGCCGGCTTGTGGATGGTGATCACATCTTGTTTATGTGGGGTTCTGCCCTTGCAGCAGCAGGGCAATTACCTAAGCAATTACTGGTGGCCACGGTGATGAGCAACCTTGGTTTTGAACGGGCCTGGCGCAGCGGCGGCGGCCAGCTTGAACGCACGGCTGTTGGTGATCAATACGTGCATGAAGCGATGCAAAACCTGGGCGCTGCCCTTGGTGGTGAGCAATCTGGCCATATTCTTTGCGCCCACCATGGCTTAACCGGTGATGGTTTGCTAACGGCTTTGCAGTTGGCGGCGTTGCTTAAACCTGGTGAAAGCCTTGCTGATCGCCGAAATCAGAGTTTTGTTTCCTATCCCCAACGCCTAAAAAATGTGCGGGTAGCCAACCGTGAGCGGCGTCAACAATGGCAGCAGTGCGATCCCCTAGCCCAGGCGGTGGCTAGGGCAGAGGCGGAAATGGCAGGGGAGGGCAGGGTTTTAGTGCGCGCCTCCGGCACCGAACCGCTGTTGCGGGTGATGGTGGAGGCCTCAAGCCAGGCTGTGGTTGATCATTGGATCGAAAATCTTGCGGCCATCGCCGAACGGGAATTAAACCACTAGTTGTGCTGCAAGTTGCAGGGCGCCATGGCAGGCATCCCCAAGGGGCTTTTGGATTTTTGTACCCGGTAAGCGCTCCTGCAGCAGCTTTTTGAAACTTGTTTGCAGTGGCGTTAGGTTTTCAATGGCACCACCAAAACAGCAGATCTCTGGTTGGGGCATAGCCAAGGCAGTTGCAACCCCCTCCACCATCAGGGCCAATTCCTCCCCGGCGATATTTAAAACCCGTTGGGCATTGGGATCACCCTGTTCCGCCAGGTTGCTAACAAGGGGCGCCAGCCGGGCAAAACCGGCGGCACCGAAATGGGGATCCACCACCAATGCTTTTAATTCATGGGGATATCGCACCCCTAAGGCAGTCCATAGCACTGATTTAAGGCTGGTTTCAGTTAATCGACCATCTGCCATGCGCAGGGTGAGGGCAAGGCCATCCCGGCCTATGTCCATGGCGCTGCCCACCCCATCCACCAGCCAACCCCAGCCAGCACAACGGTGCTGGTTGCCGAGGTGATTACGACCCACGGCAATGGCGCCGGTGCCACTGATTAAAACAATGCCGGGGCAGCCCGGCGCAAAGGCACCGGCAAGGGCCGTGCGTTCATCACCGGTAACGAGTACCGCCCCTAGGCCGAGGGCCTCTTTAGCCAAGCTGGTGCCAAGGATTTGACTGGGGCTTTCCGCTTCTATGCCACTGGCACCCACTGCGGCAGCGAGCAGCGGGCCTTTGCTTTCACAACTGTTTAAAGCGGCAGCAAAACTGCTGCGCAGGGCCGCTTGAAAGCGTTCACGGCCGCCGGCACTACTGAGATGGCTAATACCACTCCCCTCACCCTCTGCTAATACCGTGCCATCAGCTAGGGCAAGGCGGCAGCGGGTGTGGGTTTGGCCGGCATCAAAGCCGGCAAAGATGGCAGCTTCAGTCATTGTTTTGGCCGGCACCCAGGGTGGCTAATAAAAACCAGCCTGTGATTTGCACTTCCGGCCTAAAGAAAATCGTATCCACTAAGCCATGGCCAGCTAAACCAAGCACCGCTGCCATCGCACCGATGCAGGGCAAACTAAAAAATAAATCTCGATAGAGCTGGCTAAAACCAATGCGCACACTGGTAAAAAGCAAACCCAGGGCGGCTAATAAACCGGGAATACCAGTTTCAACAGCTAGTTCAAGGGGCACGGAGTAGGCGCTTAAGGCTGTGAAACGCGGCTGTTGATACAAGGGGTAAATCAAATTAAAAATGCTGTTGCCGGGCCCGATCCCAAGCCAGGGACGGTCGTGAATCATCTCAAGGGCCGCCAGCCACACGTTGATGCGGAAATTGTTGGAACTGTCTTCACGGCCAGCGGCCATGCTGAGCAAACGCACCCGCAAGGGCTCAATTTTTACGGCTGCCACAAGCAGCCCTACCACCACAAGGCCAATTAATAGGGGCGGCAGCCAGCGCCTTAGCGGCTTTGCCAAGTGTTTGCTTAGCCGCAATAGCAGCAGCATTCCCATGGCGCTAAGGGCTAGGGCCATGCCAATCCAGCCGCCGCGGCTGTAGGTGAGCAGCATTGCAACTGAGCCCAGCCCCAGGCTGCTGAGGGCAAATAGCCGCAACCAGGGGCTGCGCCAACGCAGCAGTGCCACCAGCGCTAAGGGCAAAATCGGCAGTAGATAACCAGCCAGCAGATTGGGATTTTCCAGGGTGCTGTAGATCCGTTGGGTGCCATCGGCAATGGAGTTGGGGTCAGCCCAACGGGCCAGTTCAGTGGTGTCGCCATAGAGCTGCCGCAAACCGATCACAGCTGTGATTAGTTCACCAAGCAGCAGTGCACCCAGCAAGCGATCCCACCAGCGGGGCGCTTCGTTTAGGAGCCGGCTGATCAGGGCATAAACACCGAGATAGCTCAATAATTTGAATAAACCTTTTGCAGCGGCGGCGGGCACCGGAGAAAAACCAGTTGCCAGCAGTGCTAGGGCCAGATAGGCCAGTAGCCATCCATTCACTGCCCCTAAGGGTTTGCCGCTGGCGGGCGTGGCTAAACCCCAAATCAACCAAAACAAACCGCAGGCAGTAATTAATAAACCAAGGCCACCACGATCAGCTAATGGCAGCAGTAGCAGCAGAGCCGTTAGTAATCCCCCGGCTAGCTGCGGCAAAAAAGGTAGTAGCCGGCTTGCATTTCTTTCCCCCTGCCATAGGCCCTGCCAACGCAACAACCAAGGGATAGAAGGGCTGGAGCTCATGGGTTGCTACTTACAACGGTTGGATTATGGAGGCAGAGCTTCTGCTAAACAGCCTGCGATAAACGGGAAGTTTTTTATCGAGCACCTGGGCCTCCCGTTCAGTGGCGAGGCAAAAGGGATTTGTTTCCAGCCAAGTGCCGCCATCTAAGGGATAAAAGGCACCACTATTAGCTACTGCTTCCAGCATCAATTGGATCACCTGGGGCACATCACTCTGCAGAAATAATTGGCCATCAGGGGCCATGGCAGCGGCTAATGAAGCAATTAATTCCGGCTGCACCATTCGGCGTTTGTGGTGGCGTTTTTTAAACCATGGGTCGGGATATTGGATTGTTACTAGTGTTAATAGGTTTGCTGGTAATTTAGTAAGCCAATTTTCAAGGCTGATATTTGCATTGCAAAATAGAAAACGTAGATTATTAATTTCAAGCCTTTTTTGATCGGCATCAGCTAAATCAACTAGGGGCCTCCTAATCTCTAAGCCAAGGTGATTGCGATGGGGCCTTTGGGGTGCAAGCGCTAATAAAAAACGACCCCTGGCGCAGCCGATATCAAGATGAAGAGGTAGGTTTGGATTTTCAAAAAGCTCAGCTATGGAAAGCAGATCGCGTTCCACCTGATAGAAGCTGCTGAGCGGATTTACGTGTTGACGCAAAACAGAATGATGTGATTTATGGGAGGGATTAATTAAGTTTCAGTTGGCTTAGGGCTGGCTACTAAAAATGCCCAGCTAGCTGTGTAGCCATGCATTTGGGTGCTGCCGGCAACCGGGCCGATTTCACCATTGCAAAACAAACCAGCCACAGGGATATCTGGAAAAAGTTCACGGCATAGTCCCACATCTACATTTGCTTCTCCATAAAGGCCCTGGCCGCGGCCGAGGCAAGCAAAAAGCAGTGCGGCTAGGGGTTGTTCGGCCCGTTGTTGTTGAAGGAGAAGTAGATCTTTTAATTCTTGGCGGGAGCTATTGCCATCGCGCACCTGAAATTGCAGTTGCTGGCCGATCCGCAAGCGATCAGCCACGGCAATTGCCCCAAGGCGCGGATCCATGCCCATCAAATTGCGCACTAAAAAAGGCGAAACTTGCGGTGCGGAAGGGTTAGGCATTGCAAAATTTTCCTTGCCTAAACCAACGAATAGGGCATTGCGCAGCAGCTCTCGATCGCTGCTGGGCAGCTCACCAATCAAGCCTTGCAGGGCCGCCAAGGGATTTTGAAGGGCATCCCCTTGGCGCAGTTCGAGCAGCACATTGCGTTGGGCTTGGGCTACTTCAAATACGGGGCCAATGGGGCGGCAACCTTGAGCTACCACTGGATCAAGGCTGTAGGCGCCGCTGATTACACAGCCCACTGCCCCTGAACAAACCTGATCAGCAAAAAACAAACCGCCGTGGTTTGCACTGTGTTGACCAGCTAATCCACCCAGTTTTGCCATGGCTGGATAGCCGTAATCAAGGCCACTGATTAGATCGTTGATGCCACTGCTGGCTGGATCAATCCATATCAACATTGCCCCACCGGCCTCTGGATCAGCCCCAACGGCTTCCATCCATGGTTCCCGGGGGCCATCGAGATCGGGCAGTTGGTTGAGGTTGATTTGAAAAGGGCTCAACTGCGCCCCGGGTAAGCGCATCAGGGTGAGGCTGATGGCGGGGCCATTCTCAATTTCTTGGGGTGCAGCCGCTGCGTTAGTACCGATCACGCCGCCGCCGCAAGCGCCTAGCCAATGGCTGCAACGCAGTTGTTTTTGCAGCAGCGGCAGCAGGCGCGGTAGGTCGCTGGCATAGCTGCTGCTAGCAAACACCAGGGCGAGATCCATTTGGCCTATGCCGGCCAGTTGTTGTGTTAGTTCGGCTACGGCCTGCTCAAGGGAAGGTTGCTGGGAAAGGGCAGTGCGCACCAGCGGACTGGTTTTGCTGCCTTTAAACAGTTGCAGCATGGATGGATAAGTGGTTTTTCGACCTTAATGCCGGTTGTGAATTGATTGCGGATCACGGTGCGGATAATGGCCTCAGCTCAATGTTTTGCATGGCGCTTCCCCTGCTCCGCAGCTTGGTGTGGATGATTTACCGCTTGGAGCTGCTGTTTGCCTTTGGGTTACCACTGGTATTACTGGTGTGGGCAGCGATTAAGCAGGAGCCGGCCCTTGTGCGCTTGCTGAATTTGTATTGGAAAGTGGGCAGCCTTCTAGGCATAACGGTGCTGCTTATGGCAGCTGGCCGGCCATTGGCATTCATAACTGCTTTTGCGTCGCAGCTATTGATTTTGGTGTCGTTGTGGTTTTGGGTGGATCTAAATGAGGAGCTGGCGGATCTACCCCCCTTTCGGCCTTTGCCTTTCACCATGCGGCTGTGGCGCTGGGCGCTATCGCTGTTGTGTGTTTTGGGCTTGGTATTAACTGGCGCTTCATTGGCTTGCGCCTGGGGCCAAGGCGCCCTGTGCGCCCCATGGCTTGAAGCACCGAGCCATTTCCAGGGGTTGCTGGCAGTGGTGTTGGGCTTTTTCTTTGGCGGCCAATGGACACCGGCAGTGTCTGGTTTTCTGGGCTACCTGGGGCTTGCCGCCTACGCGGTGGGCTTAATCCAATGGCTACTGGTGCGGCTACCGCGCCAAGGGCGTTTGGCGGGCGGGTTTTAGAAATGTAAAGCCCCAGCACAGGGCTAGCATTGATTGCATTGATTGCATTGCAACTTTTTGGCCGATGGCTTCACTTACCGTTCGTAATCTCGATGAAACGATTAAATCTCGGCTGCGTCAGCAGGCAGCCCGCCATGGCCGTTCGATGGAGGAAGAAGTTCGCGTAATCCTCAGCAATGCCATCGAGCCTTCTGTTTCAAGCCATGGATTAGGCAGCCGCATAAAAAACCATTTCGCCGATTTAGGCGGCTTGGAGCTGGAGTTACCGCAACGTATCTACAGCCCTGAATCGCCAGATTTGCGCGAGTAGCAGTGGTTTTACTTGATACCAATGTGCTTTCTGAGTTGATGCGCCGCGAGCCTGATTCGGTGGTTTTGGCCTGGGCTGATCAATTAAATCTTGATGACGTAGCAATTACGGCCATGAATGAGGCCGAGATTCTCCATGGCTTGGCCCTCCTGCCGGCAGGAAAGCGTCGTGATTCCCTGCAAGAGAGATGGGAACAACTGGTTTTAAAGATTTTTGCAGGCCGTGTATTCCCTTTTGATCGTGCTGCGGCCCATTGGTATGGAGCACTTTTGGAACAGCGCCATCGCATTGGCAGGCCCATGGCCACGGCTGATGCAGTTATCGCTGCTACGGCTTTGGCCCTAGATGCCACTCTTGCCACGCGTAACACCTCGGATTTTGAAAGGATCGATCTTTCTTTGATTAATCCATGGATCTTGCCTAATGGCAGCATCTAAATAGTTCAAGTTTCCAAAACCTCAACGCATCTGGAGCAGATGCTGGGGTGTTTGGGATGCTCGCCAATATCGGTGCAGTAATGCCAGCAGCGTTCGCATTTTTCACCAGCGGCGCGGGCGATACGCAGGCTGAATTGATCACTGCTGAATTCAGCCAGGATCATGCTTGGGTTTTGCTCGCCAATGTTGTTGCCCCCAATTGTTAATTCACTAACTAATAGCCAATCAGCCAAATTATCCACCGCTGGATATGGGCTACTAGCAAGATTTTTAAGGGCATTGGCGATGGCATCTGCCCGTTCGCCTTGGCCGAGTTCAAGCTGCACCTGGGCTTCTAGGGATGAACCAATACCAACTTCTTTGTTGCGGCAACTTTCAAGTAAACGATTGGTTTGAGAACGCACTTCGATAAGTTCAGTTAGCATTAAATTAAGGCCCAATTGCCGGGGGCCTTTCCATTCAGCTGGCACCTTTGGCCAACCCCTTTGGAATACGGATTTTTCAGCTACTGCATAGGGGAGATTTTGCCAGATATCTTCTGCCATATGACATAAAACCGGCGCGATTATGCCAGCTAAGCGTTCAACAATATGGGCTAACACGGTTTGGCAGCTGCGGCGCCGGTGGCAGCTGGCAGCGCTCACATACAAGCGATCTTTAGCGATATCGAGATAGAAATTAGAAAGATCAACTACGCAAAAATTCTGTAATGCCTGAAAGAAGCGATAGAATTCATAGTTATCAAAATAGTTTGTAATCTCATCGATAACCATGGCGGTGCGATGCAGCATCCATTGATCTAATAATGGCAGGTCTTCGTGGCTAATTGCATCTCTACCCGGCTCAAAATCATGAAGATTACCAAGTAGATATCTGGCGGTATTGCGAACTTTTCGATTTACATCGCCCAGCTGCTTAAGGATTCCTGAGCCGAGGGGTACGTCGGCGGAGTAATCAACTGAACTAACCCACAGCCTCAGTACATCTGCCCCATAGGGGGGGTCTTGTTTTTCATTTTTACCACCTTCAATAATTACAGCTGGATCAACTACATTGCCCAAGGATTTGCTCATTTTACGACCCTTTTCATCCAACACAAAGCCATGGGTGAGCACCTTGCGGTAGGGGGCCTTGCCGCTCACCGCTACGGAGGTGAGCAAACTGCTTTGAAACCAGCCGCGATGTTGATCGGTGCCTTCGAGGTAGAGATCAGCGGGATAGTTCAGCTCTGGATTTGCGTTTAGCACCCCAGCCCATGAGGAGCCGGAATCAAACCACACGTCCATGGTGTCGGTTCCCTTGCGCCATTGGCTCGCCTCATCGGCGTAGCTTTTGGGCAGAAGATCTGCTTCTTCCCGCTCCCACCACACGTTGGAGCCGTGTTCAGCGATCAGGGCTTGAATGTGGTTGAGGGTGTTGCTATTTAATAAAACTTCGCCGCTGCTGCGGTGATAAAAAACAGGAATTGGCACACCCCAAGTGCGTTGGCGGCTGATGCACCAATCGCCACGATCTTTCACCATGCCTTCAATTCGATTGCGGCCGCTGCTGGGTACCCATTCCACGGCATCTATGGCATCTAATGCTTGGCTACGGAAACCATCTAAGGAAGCAAACCACTGTTCAGTAGCGCGGAATATGGTGGGTTTTTGAGTGCGCCAATCATAGGGATAACGGTGTTGATAGGCCTCTTCTGCTAATAGGGCATGGGCTTCTTTAAGGGCGCTGATTATGGTTGAGTTTGCGTCTTTTAATACGTTGAGGCCAGCGAAAGGGCCCGCTTCTGCTGTGAGGTTGCCGCTTTCATCTACAACGCATAAAACAGGCAGGTTGTAGCTTTTTGCTGTATTGAAATCATCCACACCATGGCCCGGAGCAGTGTGCACAAGGCCGGTGCCGGTTTCAGTGGTGATGTAGTCGCCACCAATTACCATTGGGCTGAGCCGATTAAAAAGGGGATGGCGATAACTAGTGCCCTCTAGATCACTACCTTTAACTGTTAATAAACACTCAAGATTTAAAGCTAGTTTTTCACATAAACCATCAACTAGTTCCGCTGCCACAATCAGGTTGCGACCCTGGCCATCGGCGCAGAGGGAGTAGTTGAGGGAACCGTTAACTGCAATGGCTAAGTTGGCGGGCAATGTCCAGGGGGTGGTGGTCCAAATTGCCACTTGCAGATTTTCAAGGCCAAGGCCAGCGGCTGTGAGGCTTGCTTGTAGAGCTGCGCTGGGCTCCGCCACGGGGAAGGCCACATAAACACTGGGGGAGATGTGGCCGTCGGGGTATTCCAATTCGGCTTCTGCCAGGGCCGTGCGGGAGCTGGGGCTCCAATGCACGGGCTTGAGGCCGCGATAGATAAAACCAGCCAGCACCATCTGGCCAAAAACATCGATTTGGGCTGCTTCGTAGTTTTTTTGCAGGGTTAGGTAGGGGCTATCCCAATCCGCCCAAATACCCCAACGGCGAAAGCCTTGCTTTTGCAACTCCACCTGTTCAAGGGCAAAGGCATGGGCGCGGCGGCGTAGATCAAGGGGGCTAAGGCCCTGGCGCTCCGATTGGCTGATGCCTTGGAGCACTTTTAATTCGATCGGCAGGCCATGGCAATCCCAGCCGGGCACAAAGCGTGCCCGCTTGCCTTGCATCAATTGATATTTATTGATGATGTCTTTAAGGGTTTTGTTTAAGGCATGGCCCACATGCAGGGCGCCATTGGCGTAAGGGGGGCCGTCGTGGAGGGTGAATTGCGCTCCGGGGTTATGGCGGCTCAGTTGTTCGTATAGGCCAAGTTCTTGCCAGAAGGCCTGCAATTCAGGTTCGCGGCTTTTGGCATTAGCCCGCATGGAGAAAGGCGTCTCCAGCAGGTTGAGGCTGTCTTTGTAGGAGATTTCGCTGGCCTTCAACTCTGCGCTGGCATTGAGCTGCTGATTATCTACGCGCACCCATTTTTTGCTAACTACTGGCTTTTGTTGGCGTTGGCTGAACAGCCCAGCAACGCTGCGCCTAAGGGTTTCAAACTTTTCACGCCGATGCACAGGATCAGCCAGCTGATCTTTTTGTTCAGGGCTTAGTTGCTGCCAGCGGTTGGTTGCCACTTCGCTGCCGAGGCGGCCGATCAGTAAGCCGCCGCACAGCACGGCCAGCATTGGCGCCCCCCGCAGGCGCTCGGCGCTGGTGATGAGCACAAGGCCAAGCAAGAGCAGCAGGGCTGCCCAAAAGCTGTCGCGGGGGCGCGTGAGATCGCTGCTCAGCAGGGGAAGAAACAGCAACAAAAGGCCAGCAATGAGGGCCAGCGCACCAAGCAAATTGGCCAGCAAGGGGTTGGTTAAGGCTTTTGATATTCAAGCGCTGTTTAGAGTTACCGATACGCCCACCTGGCGGAATCGGTAGACGCGCTGGTTTTAGGTACCAGTGGCTTAGGTCGTGGGGGTTCAAGTCCCCCGGTGGGCATAAATCTAAAATAAATATGTAGCTAGTCGCAGCAGTAGACCCAGCAGTCCATTGTTGGTATCTATGGGGTACTGCCTTGGCGGCGCGGGCACTGCTGGCTTTATTGGTGGCCTTGATGGCCCTTGGCGAAGGCTTGGCAAAGCCGATCAGGTTTCACCAAATGGGCAGCGGGTTTGCCGCACCCGTGCCAGCCAGTTGGGAGCATTTGCAGCAGCTGGAATTTCGCTTGGCCTTGCATGGGGTGAAGGTGGTGCACTCCAGCCGCTGCCCGAAGGGGCTGGAGGGCCTCTACGACCACCGCATCGGCCAGGTGTTGATGTGTAAAAACACAATGCCGGCCCAGGCTGAAATCCACTGGAACACCCTTGCCCATGAAGCCGTTCATGTGATGCAGATCTGCCGCCAGTCGGCGCCGCTTTCAAAGGGCTTGGATCAGTTGCAGCAAAAGATGTTGGATTCCACCCCGGCACCAGAAAAGCTGCATATTCTCTCGGCCTATCCCCCGGAACAAAGGCTTTATGAGTTGGAGGCCCGCTGGGTGGCAAATACCTTTCCACCAGAAACGGTGATGGCCCTATTGGATTTGAGCTGTGGTCGGCCCGGTCGCCGCCAGCCCACCCACACATTGCTGCCCCAGCTAATGGCTAAGGAAAACGGTTAAAATCAATTTTCTGGCTCGCTGAGATGGGCGACTCCGCAGCACTGCGATCGGTGCCCCGCGATTTGGTGGGTTTACCACCTGCATGGAATCCCACCGTTGGATTGTTCATCGGTGGCTACCTGCTGGCGGCCCTCACTATTTGGGGTTGGTTTATGGGCCACTGGCCGCTGGCTGTGTTGGTTTTAACCGGTTTTCTTGCCCTGCACCTAGAGGGCACTGTTATTCACGACGCCTGCCATAACGCCGCCCATCCAAACCGCTTTATCAATGCCTTCATGGGCCATGGCGCGGCCTTGCTACTGGGATTTAGCTTCCCGGTATTTACAAGGGTGCACCTACAACACCACGCCCATGTAAATGATCCAAAGCATGATCCCGACCATATTGTTTCAACATTTGGCCCACTTTGGTTGATAGCACCAAGGTTTTTTTACCACGAATACTTCTTTTTTCAGAGGCGTTTATGGCGTAGATATGAATTATTTGAATGGGCCCTAGCACGCACGATTTTTGTTTTGATAGTTGTTGCTGCAGCCCGCGGCGGCTTTTTGCAATTTATTTTTAATTGTTGGTTTGCTCCAGCTTTGATGGTTGGTGTAACACTTGGTTTGTTTTTTGATTATCTACCCCACCGACCATTCCGCTCAAGAAATCGCTGGCACAACGCCAGGGTTTACCCAGGCAAAACGATGAATATATTAATTATGGGGCAAAATTATCACCTGGTTCATCACCTGTGGCCATCGATCCCTTGGTTTTTATATCAAAAGGCCTATGGGGCAACAAAACCGCTGCTAGATAAGCGTGGTTCACCCCAAAGGATTGGCATATTTGAAACTTTTGAAGATTTCGGTAACTTTTTATACGACATACTTTTGGGTATTAGAAGCCACAGCCGCAACCGCTCTAAATTGCGTTGGCTTGCAGCTTTAATGCCTGGTTTTAGTAATAAAAGAAAATTGATATCACTGCTTCACAAAACATCAGTAGGCCCTAGGCCTTAATCGGCCATTATTTTTGGAACCCTAAAGAAATCACCCTCCCTTTCTGGCGCTAGATCTAGTAATTCCTCGCGTACATCAGTATTGGTAACTATATCTTCTCTGCACACATTCACAACTTCCACCGCCCGGGTGGTGGGGGCCACATCAGTGGTGTCTATTTCCTCTAGCTGAGCAACAAAATCAATGATTTCCTCCAGCTGTGGAGTGAAGGTTTCAATGGTGTGCTCAGGTAAATCCAAGCGTGCCAGCTGGGCAACCTTGCGAACGTCGTTGGCGCTGATGCGGCTCATGGGTTTAGGAATTCTTCTAGATCTTTACAGAGGGCGGTGGCAGCTAGATCCAGCAGCCGTTCACCATGGCTTGCTTTAGCTAGGAAAGGATCGGAACCCATGCGGCCATCGGGGTGGCGGCGGCGGAAATCATCGGGGCCATGGATCGGCCCGGCGGGGGCGGCTTCCGGCAGGGGCCGTTGCAGTTGCTCCAGGCTGGGTTCGAGGTAGAGGGTGAGGGCAATTTCGCTTGGCGTGGCGTGGTGACCTTCCCGATCGCCATAGAGCTCCCTTGCTTCCCGCATTACGGGGCCTGCCATAAACCAATTGGCAAGCCGGCATTGCAGTTGAGCTGCAGCTGGTAAACCACGTTTGCGCGCCTCCCCATAGGCCTCAGCAAAGGCAGCGCGGCTGGTGGCGATATTGCCGCCATGGCCATTGATCACAAAAATTCTTTCAAAACCATGGCCGGCTAAGGAGAGCACCACATCCCGCATCACGGCCATGAGGGTGCTGGGTTGCAGGCTGATGGTGCCTGGAAAAGCGAGGTGATGTTCGGCCATGCCAAAGGCCTGGGCTGGGGTTACGAGCACACCAGTGCGGCAACCAACCTCAAGGGCAACAGCTTCTGCGGTGAGGGCATCGGTGCCGATGGCACCAGTGGGACCGTGCTGTTCGGTGGAACCTAGGGGCACGATTACGCCTTTGCAGCGTTGCAGGTAGGTTTCCACTTCAGGCCAACTGCGCAGTTGCAGGCGGATCGCTTCTGTGGTTAAGGCTGGTGATGTTGTTGTCATCGCTGCGGAATAGTGGCGTTACCTCCCTAGGATGCAGCCAGCGCGCGGGAGCGCCTTGGCCAATGTTGCAACGAAAGCTCTATCAGTTCAGCGCAGAACAGCGCCCGGTTTGGGTGTTTCTGCGGGACCAGCAACGCTGGATCGAACAGGCTCGAATCCTTGAGATCGAAGGTGATTGCGTCACTTTGCGTTACGACGCTGAGGAGGAAGACGAACTGCACAGTTGGGAGGAAATCGTGCGGATCGATTCAATCGGTGCGGTGAGCACCCGACTCGCTTTCTTCAGCCGCAGCGCTGCTTCCGAAGACTTGATGGTGGCCGAACAAGACGAATGTCCAGAGGCGGAACAGCTAAAACCCCAGCCCTAGTGGGCGGTGCCGTTGCCGTCGTAGGAATCGGTGTTGTAAAAGCCGCCGGTGTTGCCAAAAACCACAAGGCTGATGCTGAAGAGCACTGCCAGCAGTGGTAGGAGCTGGGCAAGGGTGATCCCGTTTGATTCCATTGGGCAGCGGTGGGATGATGTTTTAATCATTCTGGCGCTTAAACCCGTGGTTGGTTGCAGCGTTGGGTGTGGGTTTTAGGTTTATGGCAATTCCTTCAGCCTCTTTAAGCAAACAGAAACGCAGGCTTTTGTGTTTGTTGTTTGGCCTTATTTTGGTGATGAGCAGCGCTATTGCCCATGGGGCATTCGCTGCCCATCAAGGGGCACCTGATGAGAGAAATACCACGATCCAACCGGCGCAAACGGTGGCGCAGGCAAAACAAGCTGGTCTGATTCCGGTTGGGATGCATATGGAATTGGAAAGAATTTATCAAGTTTCAATCGCCGAACAAAGTTTTATGGCAGATGGATTCATTTCTATGAATTTACCCAAGCAAATTGCTAATAAAATAGCTAATTATGGGCCAGAAAATAAATGCTTTACTTTTGAAAATAGCCTAGATGTAAATCAACATTTAAGTATTTTGCCATACTCCAATAGCGCTGATTCTAAAATTGGCTATGAATTCACCGGTAAGTTTGCGATGGTGGACCATCAGCAGCACCGCCGTAATCCATTTGGCAGGCTGAAATTAGAGGTTATTGTTGCGCCTACTTGTAGCTTGGCTTATTCGCGCCAGAAAGTTGCCCTGGTATTTGATCCCGAGGCTAAAGAGTTAATTGGCAGTAAAGTTTTAGTTGAAAATCTGGAGCTGCCAATTGGCTATGCATTAGTTGATTCAAAGCTGCAATCACGAATTAAACAGTGGCCTGGCGTTTCTTATTCATGGCTTGTGGCTGCCATAACGCTATCAACATCGGCATGGGCTAGCTTTTTCCGTTGGGTACTTCCATTGCTAGTGGTTATGGCAATTGTAATTATGGCACCATCATTGGGAAGCAGATATTTTGAAGCCCGCATAAGTATTCCATCGGCGTCACTGCTAACGCTTGTGTTTTTACATGATGCTTACCGCAGTGATCTGCCAAGTTTTCCATACTTAACTTATTTAGATCGGCTCTACCTCTATTCATATATTGTATGCCTTGTTATGGTTATTTTATTTGTTCTCGATGCATTTCATAGCTGGTCTGAGAGGCCAGTATTGAATATTAATTTACCATTTTTTGTTATAAAAACAATTTCATTTGAGCAGTTGGTTCAAGCTTTGTGCGTGATAGGTTTATTTCTGGTTGCTACTGTTTGTTGGTATGTATGAAATTGATGGGGTTCCGCTCACCCCAAAGCAACTGAAGAAATTTGCACCACCAGTTTTTTCTGATCTAAAACAGGAAAGGCAACATCGTAAGCAGCGCTTAGTGGGTGCACTAAGGATATTTGGTGCTCTGGGTTTTGGTGAGGGTGTGGCTGGTCATATCACGGCTCGGGATCCGGAATATACAGATCATTTTTGGGTAAACCCATTTGCGATGTCTTTTAAGAAAGTGCGTATTAGTGATTTGTTATTAGTAAATCATAGCGGCGATGTTGTGATTGGTGAATTGCCTGTTAATCGTGCTGCATTTGTATTGCATTCAGCGATCCATCAAAGAAGGCCAGAAGTGATAGCAGCAGCCCATGCCCATTCACCCTATGGCAAGGCATTCTCAAGCCTTGGTAAGCAGCTTGATCCAATTACCCAAGATGCATGCAGTTTTTATAAGCAGCATCAATTGATTTCAGTTGATGGCGGCAGGGTGGTGCTTGAAGCAGAATCTGCAAATTGCTTTGCAGATAATTTCTTAGCTGGAAAAGCTGCGATTCATCAAAACCACGGTTTATTTACGGTTGGTGAAACAATAGATTCAGCTGCTTTTTGGTTTATTGCCATGGAGCGTTGCTGCCAAGCGCAGCTATTAGCAGAAGCTGCTGGAACGCCAAAATTAATAAGAGATGAATGGGCAAGTTATACAAGCCAGCAAATCGGCAATGAACTTGCTGGTTGGTATGGCTTTCAATCATTTTGGGAGGAGATAAAAGCAACGGATATCGATATGTTTGATTAAGTTGCTTTATGCGATGGAGGCATTGATCTGCTTTGCACTTAGCTGCCAAAGTTTTTCAGCAAGTTTAAGGCAACTAGCCTCTGGGCTTGGATCTGTTTGTTTGAATTCTAATTTACCTAGCCCAATCACACGATTACACCAATATTGAAATTTAGTAGTTTCCAATTGCTTCTCGGTGGCTAGATTTGCTAGCAGTTTTCCAGCGCCTTCTGTTGTTTCACAAATGCGCAATAGATCGCGGGCAATAAATGCAAATATGGTTTGACCAATGGGATTTTGTTTACGGCTATAGCGAAAAAAACCTTCATTACTGCGTGGGATTACTAGGCCCGGGCTCCATGCTATTACTGTTATTGGGGTTGAATTTGTTGAATGATTGTGTGCAATATATTGAGCCATTAATAAGTTGCAGAGTTTACTATCTTTATAGGCTTTTTCTGCGTTGAAGATATTGCCGCCATCAAGCATTAGTGCGCCGGCCCCTTGTTGTAAACCATGGAGATCTGCAAGGCCAGCGGGAGCGCCAACTTTGCCGCCTGGGCTTTGGGGATCATGAACTTCAGAAGCAGTAATTATTAAACGCGGGCTTTTGCTTAATTGTAGTAAGGGCAATAGTTGCTCTAGGAGTGCTTGATGGGCTAAGTGATTTACTGCAATTGTGAGTTCAAATCCTTGCTTAGACCATTGCGGCTGCTTGCTGCCGCTGTATTGCAGGCCGGCATTAAGCACTAAGGTATCTATTGGGTTCCCCGTAATTAATAGCTCTTTAGCACAACTTGCAACGCTAGTTAAATCAGCCAGATCGCAGATGGGCGTTTGAACCATTTCTGCGCTACCACCGATACGTTGATTTAATTTTGCTGCTGTTTCGCTATTTCGGCAGGGCATTGTTAGGTGATGGCCTGCGCGCTGCAATTGAAGCGCAGCTTCTAGGCCAATGCCAGAACTAGCTCCAGTGATTAGAATATGCTTCTTTGCTATTTGCGAAGTTGCGATCATTTTAGGCTATGCTTGAGAAAAGTATTTCTATTCTATTATGAATCTTTCTGGAACCGTGAATTTTGCTAGTTTAACCGGAATCATTCTTCTAATGTTTTCGCTGCCAGCCGCGTTAGCGGCTGCTATGCAGATACGCTTTTTAATTGGTTGCCGCAAAGAAAGAACAGCTGCAATTATATTTGCAACAGTTTTGCAGTTTATATATTTATTTGCTCGTTTATTGGGCCTGCCTTTAATTGGTGGAATTTTATTTTTCCAGGGTTGGAAACTGGAGCCAATATTTGGCTTTGCATTTTTCCTTTTGGGGCTTGCTTATATCAGTGAGCTCGTAATAAATTTCAAGAGCCAAAGGGATTCCTGGCGCTTACGAAAAAATCTGAGTAACCCCCAAGCCAGGAGTATTTAAGCTTGAGCACTTTAAACTTCCAATGTCAATCATTTGGGTTTAATCTGGCAAGTGATATTCC
This sequence comes from Synechococcus lacustris Maggiore-St4-Slac, assembly GCF_024345595.1. Lineage (NCBI taxonomy): Bacteria > Bacillati > Cyanobacteriota > Cyanophyceae > Synechococcales > Synechococcaceae > Synechococcus > Synechococcus lacustris. Next base: position 53,677 of record NZ_JAGQBK010000013.1, read on the forward strand.
GCTGCCCGAATTAAGCGAAAAGTTGTTAATCGCTAAGGAGCAAAACAGTATATCTGTAGTTAGTGGAAACTATGAAAACTGGCCTTCCATAGAAGTTAGTCCCCACAGCACACAATGCTTGCAGCTTGCAGCTAATGAATGGCGTTTAGCTTTAGAGAGCATTGGTTGGTTTCGTGCGGCAGCTGGTGAATCGCTTGAATATCAACGCTGGGATGACAGTGTTAGTAATCGTGATTTGCGCACTTTCTTGGTAACAAGTGGCCTTGGCGCATTGGCGATTCAGCGAGCTTGCCTGGTGCTGCACGGCACGGCCTTAGAACGTAATGGTGAAGCTGTATTGCTCTTGGGGCGCCCAGCCATAGGAAAATCAACTTTGAGCTGGTGTTTACAGCAGCACGGCTGGCAACTTATTAGTAGTGAAATTGTAGTTGTGGATAAAAATATGAAAATTTGGCCGGGTGTTCAACAATTAAAACTTTGGCATGATGCTGCACTTGCCCTTGATTTGGATTGGCAGCAATTGCCTTTAGTGCGGCGAGGGCTGAAACGCTATGCATTGTTAGGAAATCAATTGAACTGCCTTGAATCAGCTGCTCCATTGCGTTGTATCTATCAATTGATGCGTGAGCGGCAACAGAGCAAAAGCGAGGCAGATGTTTTGGCATCATCAATAAAAAGTTCTCAGGCATTTAGCCAGCAGCACGCTTTGCTCGTGCTACGAAATAATGCATTTCATGCCAGGGTTGTACGCGGCATGGAGTGTGAGCAGCAATTATTTATGCAGGCATCGGCATTGGCCCGTTCAGTTCCTATCTACACATTACGTGTTCCCGATGGTATCAGTGCTATGAAAAATGCATGCGCAATGGTGGATTTGTTGGATCCAGCTTCTTTTCAGGAATTTAATAAGGGTGAAAGTGATGCTTGAACAAAAGCATGGTTATTGGTATTTGGCTTCCTATCCCAAATCAGGTAATACGTGGTGCCGTGTTTTTATTACTGAATTATTGAGGCTAGCTGGCGAGGAGCATGAGGCAGAGCTTGATTTAAATAAGGATATTGAAACTGGCGCCATTGCTTCATCACGCTTATGGCTTGATGATCAGTTAGGCGTGAATAGCTGTGATCTAAGTTTTAGCGAATTGGATCCATTGAGAGGCAGTGCCGGGCAAACAGCATGGTTATTTGCCGAAGGTGAAAGGTTTCATAAAGTTCATGATGCTTTTAAATCTCCCGATTCTCGCAACCGCCCTGTTGTAAGTACAGCAGGTTGCCTGGGCGCTGTTTATATCATGCGGCATCCAGAAGATGTGGCTGTATCACTGAGTCATTTTTTTTCTTGGCCGCTAGAGCGTTGCGTTCAATTTATGCTCGATCCCTCAGCAGCTCTAGTGCCATCTGAACGGATTGGGGGGCATCAGGTGCGTCAGCATATGGGCCGCTGGGATCAACATGTGTGCTCCTGGGCGGATCAACAGCAGTTGCCAGTATTAATAATTAGATATGAGGATATGCTGGGAAATGGTTTAACAACTTTTGCTAAATTAGCTAGGTTTCTTTGCTTGCCTGATGATCATGGTTTAGTAAATCAAGCCCTTGATAATACCTCGATTGATAAATTAAAACAACTAGAAGAGAAAGTTGGTGGTTTTGCTGAGAAGCCAGAGGGGTGCAACCGCTTCTTTCGATCTGGCAGAAGTGGTGAGGGTGCTGAGCAGCTGAGTATTCCCCAGCGCCAACAACTAGCAGCTGAAATGGCTGATGTAATGAAACGCTTTGCTTATGAAGGAGTAGAAGATGATGTGTGAATTTAGTGTTGAATATGTTTTTGGTAGCCTTGATAAGGCCCTTGCCGCTGAACTAATTGATTTTTGGAACCTTAATCAGGCTTCTTATCAGGCTGAACTAAAGAGTTTTAGATCGCATGGCGATTTGAGTGAAATAGAGCCACTCTTAAGCAAGCAAAAGGTGTTACGAAGGCAGCCAGGCGCTATTGCTCGAGATCAAGAAGGATCCATTATTGGAGTGGTATTTGTTGTTTTTAGGGAATTAGAATCTCACCTTAATTTAGGAAGCCATGCTTATTTTCAGCGTATGTATGTGTTGCCGCAAGCTAGATCAAGCCGTTTAGCGAATCAACTGTATAAAATATTTCTGCAGGGTTTTATTGATTCCGTTGAATTGCGTGATCATAGGGCTTCTACTCTGATGTCAGAAAATATTAATCCGGGGTTGCAGGAGGGATTTATGAGACGTTATTTTGCAAGACTAGGTTTTAAAATGCTTGGTTCTAATCAGCTTGGGGGTGAGGTGTGGTTATTGAAATTACGCAATCAGTTTATATTTTGAGATTGGTTTATTCCGCAACTATTACTATAATATTTTTATTTATAGCTTGCTCCAGCCAGTAAGTTGTTTCTTGTATGCAAATTGATCGTTCAACATTAAATTCAGCGCATAGTAGATCGCATATTTGATTCAGGGTTTGTGTTGAGTGCAGAGCTTGCCATATGGCAGAACCAGTTTCATTTAGAACGAGGTAATCGCAAGTTTTACTTTGGAAGAGTGTTATTTGATCATCCAATTCACTAAATACAACGGCGGGATGCTGCTTGAATCGCTTTGTGTTTGGGCTTTGATGTTGTTGAGTGTCCATATTAAAAAAGCTTAATAGATTGTAG